>CAYGCU010000080.1:0-3925 GCA_964348475.1 uncultured Candidatus Bathyarchaeia archaeon | reverse complement strand
CTGAGGCTGAACGGGAGAAGCGGGCCGTGATCATTAAGAGTGAGGGCGAATTGACCGCGGCTGGTAATTTGCAGGAGGCGGTGCAGAAGATGGGCAATCGGGCAATGTATTTGCGTACCTTGTCGAGTTTGGAGGATATTAGTTATGACCAGAGTAACACGATTGTGTTTGCGGTTCCGATGAGTATGGTGAAGGGAGAAATTCTAGGATTGACTGCGCTTGCTGAGACAAGCAAGGCGGCAAAACCGGTACAGCCAAAGAAAGGAAGGGCCAAAAAATAGCCAGATTAGCAGATGAATATACCGGCATGAAACATTCCTGTCTTTAGTTACACAGGCGCAGAGAGGTGAACCAGCGCCAATCTCTCAATCCTAAATCCGAAGGCAGGGTTAGGACGGTCAGGTTTACCTCTCTCTGGATTCCAATTATGGCGTTTTTCAGTGTTTAGGTAGATGTGATGTTTATGTTTGTCCGTGCTCTGAAAAGGGGGTCATAACCAATTAATTCGGATTGTGGGTTTGGTATGAACGCTTCTATAAAATATGTGCCCGGCATGTAAGTTTGATTCCATAGCTCGGGATTTGATGTGTTGGTTTGGTTCCACGTGAAGGTTCTCTCAAGAGGTTGATGAGGAGCTATTGTAAAATATGTTACTATATGAAAAGGGCGACTATACCATACTTCACTGAATGGTTCCCTCAAGATTTGGACTGCCACTGGGTCACTGACTGCCGACGTGAACGAGTGGGTGATGAAACCAAGGTTTTCAAGGGTTACTATGATTTGAACGGGTTCTCCGAGTTCGTAAGTAGACTTATCTGTCGTTACAGAGAACGCCCAGTTTGGAGTGATAACAGTCCAAACTGAATATGGTATAGTTAACCCTATTGCAATCACGCTTAACGCGAGGAGAATAATCTTCTTTTTGCTCGCTTGCAGAGACTTTTCATCTGTAGCTATCTCTGCAAGACCGAATAATGTCACGTTAATTCCTATAATGAGGGCATAAGCACCAAAAGTGAGTAAGGTTGGGTTGAGAGGCGCCAAAAACAGCAACGTTATGAACGCACCTAATAACATCACGATGCCCACTGTCAAAATGTTTATTTTCGTTTCCAACGCAGTTTCTCCAGCGATAGCATTGGCGTTTTGAGCTATAACTTTTATCTGAAGATGAGCTTTCATGTACGTGTGGACAGTAGCACGTGCGCGTAGAGGAGTATGAAAAGGAGTAGTTGTGAGACAGCGAAATTTTTCTTAGGAAGTGGATGTTTATGGGTGAGGAAAAGCAGAGAGTTCCTCCGAATCAGAGGGTTACTTCGAAACTTCCGGTTTTGCATGTAGGTCCTGTACCGAAGTTTGATTCTAAGACTTGGGATTTTACGGTTGAGGGCTTGGTGGAGAATCCTGTTAGGTTGACCTATGAAGAGTTTTTGAAACTTCCGAAAATGGTGAGTGTGAGCGATTTTCACTGCGTTACTGGGTGGAGCAGGCTGGACAACAGGTGGGAAGGAGTTGCGTTTAAGACTATTTTTGATTTGGTTAAGCCTTTGAGGGAGACCAGGTATGTGACGGTTGTGGCTGAAGGTGGTTATACTACCAGCTTGCCGCTTGAAGGCTTGCTAGAGGATGATGTGTTGTTGGCGTATAGGCTGGATGATAAGCCTCTGGAGCCTAGGCATGGGGGACCGTTGCGTTTGGTCGTGCCTAAGAAGTATGCTTATAAGAGTGCGAAGTGGGTGAGGAAGCTGAGATTTACTGAAGAACAGGAACTGGGGTACTGGGAGAAGAGAGGGTACAGCAACACGGCTGACCCATGGAAAGAAGAAAGATATGCGTAAGCAGGTCTCGCAACTTCCGTACAATTGCGTCTGCGGGCGCAAACAAGTTTAAACTTGGCAACATTAAGATGGTTCAAAACCACCATTTTAGGCGTCGTCCTCTCATCCTCACGTGCGGTGTGGTGTGCATAGCAAACTAACTAACAGAGACACCGCACTTAGGACAGAAATATGTTTCTTCTTCTAATTCGGTTCCACACTTCCAACAGTATCCCAACATCCCCATCTCTAAGAAAGATTGTTCACCGAAACCTCAAAAATAATGCGCGCGCTGACGACAGTGTTAAAAGTCAACAAATGCAAGTTCAATCCAGTGCGGAAAATGACCATTAAAGTTGTCGATGCGGATGTGCTAGTAATTGGAAGTGGGGCAGCTGGACTTGGGGCGGCTATTGAAGCGCGAAGGCAAGGAGTTGAAGTTCTTTTAACATCTAAATCTTTGACGGGTTTGGCTAACTGCTCGATCTATTCAGAAGGAGGGTTCACCGCCCCGTTTGGCACATTGACCAAAGAAAATCACTTTAAGACAACCGTAGTAACTGGAAGGTACATTAATAATCAAAGACTTGTTGAACTGCTAGTTGATGAAGCACCTTCTCGTCTTCTTAAACTACAGGAATATGGAGTAAAACTTGTCATAGGCGACGGTGGCTGTGATGTTATTGGTGGAACCTTTCCGACGCAGGGAGCTGGGCTCGTCGATCCTTTGGTCACGTATGCGAGAAGCGTTGGAGTAGAAATGCTTGAAAGGACAATGATAACAGACTTGTTAGGCGATGGAACCGCCAATGGAGCCGTTGGCTTTAACGTGCAAAATGGGAAGCACATATTGGTAAACACCAAGGCGGTTGTTTTGGCAACAGGAGGCGCGAGTCAGGTGTATCGAAGAAACGACAATCCCATTCGCACGTCCGGCGACGGCTATGTCATTGCTTATGAATTGGGGCTGCCCCTCATCGACATGGAGTTCGTTCAGTTTTGCCCAATCGGATCTGTCGAGCCTGGATATCCCACCTTGCTTCTCGACCCTGCACCATCCATTCTTGAATACGGGGTATTGCAAAACACACACGGCGAAGACATAACCAAAAAGTATGGTCTAGATCCCAAACTAGCATATTATACCCAAAGGGACGCTTGGACCAACGCCATTGGCAGGGAGATATACGAAGGGAGAGGAGAAGGCGACACGGTCCTACTAAACCTAACGAAACTGCCGGAAAGCCTAAAAAAGCATCAGTTCATCCAGTTCCTGTCAAAGCACCTTAAAGGCTTTCCTGTACTAGCAAAACCCCTTCACGTAACTCCGTTAGCGCATCATTTCATGGGAGGCATCCCAATCGACGAGGAGTGCAAAACGGATCTTCCCGGACTATTTGCCGCAGGGGAAGTGACTGGAGGAATCCACGGAGGCAACCGATTGGGAGGAAATGCGTTGACAGACTGTATAGTTTACGGCGCTAGAGCTGGACAACACGCCGCAGAACATGTTAAAACCAAACCCAAGAGCCAAGTCGATGAGACACAAGCAAAACAAAAACTCGAAAGAGTCGGTGAAGTAGCGACGAGAGAAGTATCGGACCTGGGCAATCCCAAACTGGTGAAGGCAAGGGTTCAAAAGATAATGTTGGAAAAGGCTGGTGTGATAAGAAACCAGCAGAGTTTGTTGGAGACTGAAGAGGAGTTAACAAAGCTCAAAGAGGAAAATCTGCCGAAACTCTTCGGTGGGAAACCCCACGAAGTCATGGAAGCCGTTGAGGCAACAAATCTATTCATTGTCGCCAGCTTGGTGGTGAAAGCTGCTCTTGCTAGGAAGGAGTCGCGTGGAGCACACTTCAGAATCGACTACCCCAACAAAGATGACAAAAACTGGCTTAAACATGTGGTCTTGACAAAGCGTCGTGAAGAGACAAAAGTTGACACACGCTCTGTGGTTATGACCAAGCTTTTCCCGTGAGGAACACGGCTGAACAATGAAAATAGGAGAGAGACACGCATGAAAGGGTCTTGCAACTTCCGTATTGTCACGTCTGCGCGCCCACAGAGAGATTCCAAGAACGCAAATATTTTGATGTTCACGAGTG
>CAYGCU010000079.1:0-3930 GCA_964348475.1 uncultured Candidatus Bathyarchaeia archaeon | reverse complement strand
TCACGAACCCAGCCTAAAACAATTACTTCTTTTCCGTCTAACTCCGGCTGCACATCAGCTGAGTAGTGGGTTCTGCGCCAGTTCCCCAGTTGATCGATTTCCATACAAGAACCTCTATCATCTCGCAAATTCCACTCTAAGGGTTATTCCACGAACCTTTTTAGCGATTTCCTTCAACGCCTCTATGTTCATGAGGGGGGGTTTCCTTCTCCGCCTCCTTAGAATCACTCGGGTTTCAGTGGTTTTGTCGGGTAGCCAGATCGTATTTATTGCTATGATACTTAATGGCGCAAACAAGTCTTCCAAAAATTTTCTGTCATCAACCCCGTGTTCCAACACACGAACCCTCTTCCCGATTTTTCCCCCCAACTCCCTTATGATCTTTCCACCGTAACTCAGTAAACGGGCTACGTCGCCCCGCCCTACAATCACTGCTAAAACATCATCTGCCCCCACCGCCCTGAAAAAACGGATTTCTTGAAGGGGTGGATACGTGCTTTCAAGCGCCAAGAGCAGGCGGCCAACTTTCAGGTCTACATCCGTCACCTTCCCTGACCTAAGTTTTGCTTGACACTTCGAACACAATATTCCGCTCTTTAAGCAGAAATCACAGATGTTGGCCATCTTCGGCATTTACCTATCATCATCCTCATCAACATGAAGCGTATCATACAGAGAAAGCGCTGAGGTCATATAAACTTACCGAGCATACAGGATCAGTTTCTTTGCCTGCTGTTCCTTAGCCTTAACGTTGCGTACGTATCATTTATCAAAAAAAATAAAGAAGGAGTGGCGGAGCTTGTTAAGTTGCTGACGTTGCCTATTTTCCCAGCTTGATTTCAATGGTGCTGACGTTTGTAGGCGTGCTTCTTCCCTCTTCAGTGGATGCTAGCTGTTCTGTGCCTATGTCTATGTTTTTGATTTTTATGTCTGGCAGGAATCGGCGCCTCGTGATCTCAACGACGTCAACGGCTCGGCTGATGGCTCTTCCCCGTGCCTTCACGCTTATCTCATTTGCTCCGCCGTGGAAGAGGGTTATGCAAGCCAACACATAGTTCATAGCTGGCTTTCGCCCGATCAACACATCGTTTCTCTCTGACATTTCAATGTCTCACTCCTTACCTGTTTCGTGCATTTTTATGATCTTTCTTAGGGATAAATAAGTTGTGGTTTTTGCAATCCATGTCTGAGGCTACAGTAGTATAAGTTTTATATCGACGTTTCATTTAATTGACGTATGTAAAGATTTGGTTTGACTATACACGGGTGATTTTGTGAACAGACAGATTCTAACTGGACGTTCGCTTCGACTTCTTCGCATGTTGTACGATCAGGGCAGAGCCCTAACAACCTACACCTTAGAGATAAAACAAAGCCAACTGGCAAAAAAACTTGAGATCAGTCGACAGGCATTAAACGTGCACCTGCGTAAGCTCCGGGATCACGGGTGCATTCGAACAGGCAGAGGGTTTATTGACGTAACGGAAAAGGGGCTAAGCGTTTTGGGAGTTTCCGCGAATCCCGCCTTTGTTTTCATCAAGGTCTCGCCTCTTAAAAGGGAAAAAGTGTACGAAAAAATGGTAAAGTTTCCCATTCAACGAGTTTTTAGGGTGACTGGTGACATGGACGCGATCATTGTGGTGGAGCGGGAAAAGCTGAACGAGACGCTCAAAGGGCTGGCTTCGGTGGAGGGAATTCAGGAGACGAAGTCTTACGTTACCATCCAAATCCTCAAATAGCCTTTTTGGAGAGCTCCCTATTGAAACTCTTTGAGCACGAGGCAAAAGAAATCTTCTCCAAGTATGAAATACCAATTCCTAACGGAGGGCTTGCAAAATCCCCTCCACAGGCTCGAGAGACAGCTACAAGAGTCAAGGCTCCAGTTGCCGTCAAGGCTCAGGTTCTGGTGGCGGGCAGAGGAAGAGCTGGCGGCATCCTTTTTGCGAACTCACCTGGAGAAGCCGAGCTTTCATCAAGGAAACTGCTAGGTGCAGAGATAAGGGGCCTAAGAGTTCAAGGCGTTCTGGTGGAGGAAAAGCTTCCCGTACGCAAGGAACTTTACCTTGGCATAACCCTGGACCGCTCCAGTCGCAGTTACGTAGCCATAGCCTCCTCTGAGGGCGGAGTTGAGATAGAAGAAACCGCCGCCACCACGTCTGAAAAGATCATCAAGGTCTTCGTCGACCCCTTCCACGGGTTCCGTTCCCACCATGCCCGCCAAATCGCCAAAAAACTGGGCTACACGAGCAATCAAATGCTGGAGCTCGCTGCGATTTTCCTCAAACTCTACAGAGTGGCAATGGACTATGACGCCGAACTGTGCGAAATAAACCCCCTCATTGAAACAACCGACGGAAAATTTGTTGCAGCAGACGCCCGTCTCATAATTGACGACAACGCGCTTTATCGACACCCAGACTTTCAGAGGCGGCTAATTGAAAAAGGCGGAGCTGAGCTAACCCCACAAGAACTGGAGGCTCGAAAGAGCGGGTTAACATACGTTAAACTTGATGGAAACATCGGCGTGATCGGAAACGGCGCGGGCTTAGTGATGGCGACGCTGGACGCAATTAATCTGTATGGAGGAAACCCGGCGAATTTTCTCGATGTGGGCGGCGGGGCTTCCCCAGACAGAATGGCCGCAGCTCTCAACCTTGTCTTTTCTGACCCGCGAGTTGAAGTTGTTTTTATCAACGTTTTGGGAGGCATCACCCGTTGCGACGAGATCGCTATGGGCATTTTGAAGGTGAAGAGTCGAATGGGCTTTGCTAAGCCCGTGGTTATAAGGCTGGTGGGAACAAACGAAGAAAAGGGAAGACGAATTCTTAAAGAGGCAGGCATTCAAGTTTTAGGCAGCATGGAGGAAGCTGCTGAAAGGGCTGTTGAGATTGTGAGGGCTAGTAGGTGATGCGCGCGCATTTTTTCCGTGCTAGCTGGAACAAAGTTTAAATATTACCATTTGGTAATTTATTCTTTGAACTTACCTTTAGGTAAGTGAACGGTTGGATGCGCATGAATGCGCGCGCATACGTGGAGCTCCCAGGCGTTAAGAGAAACGACATTCAACTTGATGTCACAGATCGACGAGCTGAAGTCAAGGCCAAAAACTTCCACAAAGTTTTAGATTTGCCAACGAAAGATGTCGAGTTTGAAAAAGCAAGTGCCAACTACAAGAACGGTGTGCTAGAGGTAATAATACCAAAGACGAAGAAGACGGCGAGGGAAGAGAAGAAGAAAACTATCAAAATCGAGTAATGGATGGTATCTATGCAAGCGGAAATCTACAACGTGGACTACAATGAATACGTTAGTCTCGTGGGTACTGCCCACTTCACGAAACGCAGCCTCCAAGATGCTTATCGGGCGGTTGAACGACTTTGCCCCAGCGATCTTGCCATCGAGTTGGATTTGAAACGCTTCAAAATTCTGAACATGGCTTGTTGGGGGTGTCCGAGACGCGGTACTTGCACGACGAAATGCGAGTTCATCGGAGCAGCCGAGGCCCTAGGAAACGTGGACGCTAACATATGGCTCATAGACATGTCCGAACGTGAAATAGGACTGAGAATACGGCAACTGACGACTCCAACCTGGATTTTCAGGGTAAGTCTTCCCTTCTTCCATAGAGAAGACGAAATGACACGTCTTTGGGAGCAAGGCTTCAAAGACGAGGTTGTCAACAGCTATCAGAGGAAATTGGAAAGACTTCGGAGGAGAGCTCCAGCGGTTTGGCGAGTTTTGATTGACGAACGCAACACGATTATGGCAGCGAGACTGGCTTGGATAGCCTCAGACAAACTAAGAGAGGACGAGAAACCGAATATGCTCGCTTTGGTCGGAGCAGCCCATGTCGAAGGAATAAAGAAACTGCTCAACGACCCCTTCAAAATAAGAGAAAACCTCCAGAGGTTCAGCCTAGCTTTCACGCCT
>CAYGCU010000078.1:0-3937 GCA_964348475.1 uncultured Candidatus Bathyarchaeia archaeon | reverse complement strand
TTGGAACGAACATGGCATGCGATGGAAGCAGAAGAGGCTCTGAGTGATCTGCAGTCTAACCCGAAGGGCTTGAGTGAGGAAAAAATCCAGCTTAGGCTGGGCAAGTTTGGATACAACGAGTTGAGAGAGCGAAAAAGAACATCTCTGTTGCAGATTTTTTTGGCTCAATTCAAGAATATTTTCGTGATTATGCTGTTAGTTGCCATTGCAGTTTCTGTAGTGATCGGCTGGTCTGAGTCACAGGCTGCAGCTGCGCCACACATAGTGATCGAGACTTATGTTGATGCAATCGCTATAGGAGCTATTGTTGTTCTCAACGCAGTTGTGGGTTTTGTTCAAGAGTATCGGTCAGAAAAGGCTATGGAAGCCATGGAAAAATTGACCGCGCCAAGGGCAAGAGCCCTACGCAATGGAAAGGATGTCGTGATTCCGGCTCGGGAAGTTGTTCCTGGGGACATCCTGATTCTGGAAACGGGAGACCGCATAGCCGCTGATGGGCGACTACTGGAAACTGTAGACTTGAGCATCGACGAGGCGATTCTGACAGGCGAGTCCACTCCAGTCAGTAAGAATACGAAGGTTTTAGCGGCTGACATTCCTGTGGCAGACAGAAAGAACATGGTTTTCATGGGTACTCATGTAACCTATGGAAGAGGCAGGGCTGTTGTAACATCCACTGGTATGAGCACTCAGTTTGGGAAAATCGCTGAAATGGTACAAGTGGTCGAGAGGGAAGAAATACCTCTTAAACGCAAGCTTGATCGATTTGCCAAAAGACTTGGGTTCATCATCGTCATTGCGTCTATGATAATAATCCTTCTTGATTTGGTCAGAATTGGGAAAATCGAAATTGAGATATTCACGACGTCGGTGGCCTTGACTGTATCAGCGGTTCCCGAAGGCTTACCCGCCATAGTGACGGTGACTCTTGCCCTTGGTGCGCGAGAACTGGCAAAACGTAACGCAGTAATTAGAAGGCTTGCCTCTGTCGAAACCTTGGGTTCCACGACTGTCATCTGCTCCGATAAAACAGGCACGTTGACTAAAGGTGAGATGACCGTTCGCAAAATTTTCGTCAACAACCGAATAATTGAGGTCACAGGCACGGGTTATGAACCCAAGGGCGAATTCCACTTGGACGGTAAAGGAATTAACCCAGCTGAAGACGAACACCTCGCTTTACTCTTGAAGACCGGTGTGTTATGCAACAATGCCACCTATGACGGAAAAAGCGTTATTGGAGACCCAACTGAAGGCGCATTAATCGTAGTCGCAACCAAGGGTGGAATACAAGTAAGTGAAGTCCAAAAAGAACATCCACGCGTAGGTGAAATACTCTTCGATTCTAAAAGGAAACGCATGACCACTATTAATGCTACACCTGACGGACAACTGATTGCCTACATGAAGGGTTCTCCAGAGAGTGTTTTACAACTCTGTGAACGTGTGTGCCAGAATGGCAGGGAGACCAAGCTCAGCAAAGTCATGAGAGATGAAATCACAAGCAGAAATGAGGAAATGGCAAGTCAAGCGTTGCGTGTTCTGGGAATAGCGTACAGAATCATGCCAGAAAAACTCGGAGAATACAGCGAGGAAAGCGTTGAAAAGAATTTTGTTTTCGAAGGTCTTGTGGGGATGATTGATCCGCCTCGGGAAGAAGCAAAGAAGGCAGTTAAGTTATGCGAGAAAGCTGGGATAAAAACAGTGATGATTACTGGAGACCACAAATTGACTGCAGTAGCGATTGCAAGAGAGCTTGGCATTATGAAAAACGGCCTCGCATTAACAGGTACTGAACTGAATGATATAGATGAAAGAGAATTCGGAAAGCTGGCGGAAACTGTAACGGTCTACGCAAGGGTCTCTCCAGAACATAAACTGCGGATAGTCAGAGCACTGAAGGGGAATGGCCACTCAGTCGCGATGACTGGCGATGGAGTGAACGACGCCCCAGCGCTTAAGCAGGCGGACATTGGTGTGGCAATGGGCATTACGGGAACCGACGTGACCAAAGAAGCCTCGGATATGATACTTGCCGACGACAACTTCGCTACAATCGTCAACGCAGTGAAGGGAGGGCGAATCATATATGAAAACATTCGTAAGTTTATCAGATTTCTACTTGCCCTCAACTTTACTGAACTGGTTCTCGTGGGTTCCTTTGCTTTGATCGGTTTGCCTATTCCACTACTTCCTGCCATGATTCTATGGCTAAACCTTGTTACGGATGGCCCCCCAGCTGTGGCGTTAAGTATGGATCCACCAGCTGAGGATGTGATGCAAAGGCCACCTCGCAGACCAAGGGAAAGCATATTGCATGGAATGTCAGTTTTCATCCTTGCCTCTTCACTAATCCAAATGGTTGTGGAGGTTGGTGCTTTCTGGTGGGGATTTAACATTGGAGGATCTTTGGAAAAGGCCAGAACTATGGTCTTCCTTGTTGCGTGTTTCTACGAGTTAACAGTTGTCTGGAACTGCCGTTCAGAGAGCCGTAACGCCTTCAGAGTGGGATTTCTAACCAATAAATGGTTACTTATCGCTGTAACTTTCTCCGTCCTATCTACTCTGGCAGTCATTTACGTGCCTCCACTACAGCTTATGTTTCAGACAGTCACATTGAATCTGAGCGACTGGATCATTGTCATCTTGTTTGCTTCCGCAGGTTTCTTTGTAGTTCCCGAGGTCTTAATGAAAAAACGAAAGATGCAAACTTGATAATGTATATAGGCCGGTTCGGTTGGGTTGGCGCGCGCTGAAGAATAAGAAACTGCATTTTACATCAAGCCCCTTTAAATTGTCAATTAGTTGGTTTGTAGAAAGTCTTTTCAGGTTTATTCTTTCTTTGATTCCTTAAATACGTATTTTACCTTGAAACTTTGTTGACTAGTTTGTTCAATACTTCCTATTTCAACTTCAACAGTGTTGCTAAGAGATTCCAATTCGTAGATAAAGTCTTCAAAATAGTCCTGCACGCCGCAACTCTGACAAAAAGATCCCTCAAACTTAAGGGTGAAACATTCTTTCCCTAATTCAAGAAGCTTCGTCATCGCTTCTGGACTTCTATATCTGTTGTAAATGTCTATGGTTTTCAAAACAAGTTTTCTAAGATATGTTCTTGCAATGGTATTCAACGTTATCCCTATGCGCCTGCGCAAGGAAATACCGCGCTTCGCATTGATAAACTTTGACCATATCCCGATGATAACGCTCGAAGGGGAAAAATTTAGATTCCCAAAAAAAGTTCAATTAGCGTGGCTCCTGATCATTTGTTAAGGACTTATCCCTGTTTGAGTAGAGAAGGTGAAAAATTGAAAATTGCAAGATGCGACGAAAAAGAGTGGCTAAAAAGGAAAGGCTATTCAAAGAAAGTTTTGTTTACCGAAGATGAGCTAAAATCAAGAGGACATCTTGTCCAGATCGTCAAGAGCGAGGCTCACACGGAAATCAAACCCCACTATCACAAACAAACAATTGAAACATACTATATTTTGAAGGGAAAAGCGATTCTCTTCTGTGGAGATGAGAGGTTCAGAGCCCGTCAAGGTGATGCTTTCTTATGCGAGCCCGGCGAAGTGCATGGCGTTATCAACGATACGGATGAAGAATTTCTGTTATTAGTCTTTAAGATCAACGCGAAAGAGAATGACAGTTATTGGGTAAAATGAAATGAAAACTTTGGCACACACGCACAAAGCGAATTACTTGGAAGCCACGCAAAAAATTCTAACGATCAAAAAAGAGGGAGAGGACGCATAAGTGCGTGCGCGCGCGCATCAAGAAACGAAAGTAAGGGGGTTCATCCTCTGGTGCGGGGGGTGGGACTTGAACCCACGGTGCCCTGGTGATATCTCCCGCAAACTCCCCTTTTTTTGACTATATCCAAAATCATAAAAACATAGCCAATTACTATTTTATGGAGAATAGCTCTTTAAAAAAA
>CAYGCU010000077.1:0-3958 GCA_964348475.1 uncultured Candidatus Bathyarchaeia archaeon | reverse complement strand
TTGCGCGACCTCACTGAAGCTTCTTCAACGTAAAGTTGCACCGCATACCTGAGCGCGTCCTCACTCACAGGTATGTAGTCCAGATCCGAACGGAAGTAGCTCAGAAGAGAGGCGGCACATGCGAATCGGATGGCTCGGTCCTCCAAGCGCGCCGAAAACCTTACGAACTCGTGGGGAATCTGCTCTAATATTGCTTTCCTAGCGTCCCCAATTAATTCGTACACTTGAGGAGTGATCATCATGGGCTTGTAGGGAAATCGCCCTTTCACCAAAGGATGTTCCGTTTCTATCGCGTAAGCAAGAGTGAGATGATCTCGAACCTGTCTAGCGCCCTTTTCGATGTCAATCTCGCCGAAGGCGAGTCTCATCTGGCTCTGTGCAATGTCCACGTAGCGCTGTTTTGTTAATGTGTGTAAACGACAAAGCGTTCGGTCCTCAACGGCGTTGAAGTTTGGATCTTGAACCGTCACCTCGTATCCCCTGCCGTAGGTTGACGCGTTGTAGTTCGCGCTGAAAAAAGAGTTGAAACGGTATGGCCCAATAACCTCACGATGCATCTCATACTTAATGACCCCGCGTTCCATCGCCAGTTTCAACGGTTCCACCATGCCCTTGTACTTGAACCAGTCGTTGAATTCTGGGATGATGAAGTTGAAGGTTCGTTTCACATAGGCTTGACCGATCCTGACGAAACGAGCCGGGGTCATTCCACCTGCGTAGCGGTTGCGTCCAGGAATCCCATGTGGAAAGACCTTGGCGTCTGGCTTTCCCAGGATCATGTCTCTTGTGGAGAAGCTTTTTCCTGTTCCCGGCTCTCCAAACAGGGAGAGGTTCCAACCCGTCCGCATTCCCGTCTTTCCGTGCTCATGGACAATCTCGGAGTCAGCCAGTCCGTACTGTTGAGTGATGCTGAGCAGACTGTCAAAGTATAAAAGGGGCCCAAAAAGGTTTCGAAGGTAATTTGCCAAAGAAGCTACGGAGAAAGTCTTTCCAAACTTGATAGTTGCTTCCAAACGACGCTTCAACAGGAAGTTCAAGTACTCATCGAGCTCTTCATCCATCCTTTTGATTCTTTGGCGCTCCTCCAACATATAGTCCGCTTCTTCCAGGCCAATCGTCGGAGCGACAGCCATTTTCGGAGGCGCAAGCACCGCGATTCCCAACTCCATCTGAACCATTGGAGAGACCTCCTCTGGTATCTCCCATTCTTGATACTGGCCACCTTTGTAGGAGGTGACAATGATCTTCAACTGCTCAAGTTCGGTTAAGATGGGGAGAGGATCAACGTCTCGCTTCAAACTCTTCTTGATCTCGCCTAGGTTGTAGCTTCTACCAGCTTTCACCAGCTTCTTCAGAATGGCAACACAGTTTTCCCCATACTTTTTCTTCGCCTGATAAACATTGGCTTGAATCGTTTTCCCGGACCCTTCCAAGCGTAGTTTCCCGTTTTCAAACGTGTAGTGAGCGCCTCTAAACACCGTCCACTTGCGAGGCTTATGTTTGCCAAAGATTTCCTTTAGTTGCTCGTCATTTATGTTGGATGCTATTTTGAGGGATGCTTCGTCTTCATCGATATCCCATCCGCTTGTGAAGGAGGCAAAGTATGGAATGTTCAACTCTTTTACGATCTCAAAGAGTTCGATTCGCGCAAAGACTCGCTTCAGCAAGAGTTTTCGTTCCAGCAGCTTGTCGTCAAAAGTCATTATGTTCCCCTAGTGGAAAAGGTGTGCACTAGGGTTACCATTCCTCTGCTGTTTTTAAATAGCTTTTGGAAAAGGGAACGGGTTGTTTGCAGTTGGATATGAAAAGAGCGGAAAATAGTACCAGATTCTTTGATTACAAGACAATGGAAACCTAGTGAACGTAGGCTCTTAAGATGGCGTCTCTCTCTTCTCGGTTGATCCAGCCCTCTGCTTTAAGCTCTTCCACTCCCCTAGCCAACGTTTCCCCGAAATCTTGGACGTTGAGGAGATTGTTGGAAGAACCCATTTCGCAGACGACCTTTCCGAGAGTCTCGTCCTCCCGCACCTTCTCAGCAAAAAGTGAGGTAAACATTTCCTCCAATGCCCTCGATCCGGGACGCAAGAGAAGTTTGATTCGGGATTCGAGGCTAAAGCTCCAAATGGTCTTCTGAATCCTTCTTATGATGCCCTCGTAGCCCATAGCGACCACGGGTGGATGCACATGATATCGGGACTTTTCCTCGGTTTCGTATCGAAACACGTAGAATGGCATGTTGATCAAAGTAACACCCTCTGACCTCCAGGGAATTGTTATCTCTTTGAGCTGGGATGTGTGTAGTTTTTTCTGTTCTATGAGTTGTTCGATGAAGTTTGTTATTGATGAAGCCTCTGATACTAATTCTCCGACTTCTTTTTTCGTCATCTCAATCTGGGAGTCTCGCAGTGTTTCTAAATCCGATATCCTCTTTCTTTCCTTAACAATCATTTCCTGATAGCTTTCATCCAGTTTTTTTACGCCGAGTTCGCCTTGTTTGCGGGTGCGTTCGATAAATCGTGAGAGAACTCTGATTTTTCCTTTAACTTCGGAAATCTTGTTTTTGCACACTTTTATCTTATGATCCCAGTAGGTTACACCTGTTTCATCACCCTTGCTTTTGCGGATCTGTTTTCTTTTCTGATAAACAAGCTTGTCTGTCTCCAACTTCTCCAGTTTTTGCTCATCTTCAGCTCTCTCATTAAGCGCGACTTTCAGTTCCCTCTCAGAGACCTTGAATATTCCCTTGATCTTGGCATCCCGCTCCTTCGTCAGTTGTTCTACTCTTTTCTCCACCTCAGATTTGACGCGAGAAATCTTGTCTTCAAATGTTTCCCGCATCTGTTCAATTTCACCAACGATCTTCTGCTGGTGAAGTTTGGTTTCTTCATCCAGAACGTTGATGGCGTACCGTAAACCCTTTATCTCCGACTGAATTCGCCTCCAGCGATTAAACAGGTCTTCGGCCCTTTCCATCGCCGCCTTCTCATCAAGTTTCAAGAGGATTGATGTTAAAGGTTCTTTTGCGCCTCTTTTCAAAGCGAGTCCTTGTTCGATGTACCGCGATATTGCGGACAGAATCTCCCTGTTTGCCACGATGGAGTTCATGGAAACCAGAGTGGTTTCGACGAAATCTTCAAAGGTTTTGCTGTGGCTCTTCAAAGTATTTCGAAAAAGTTCTCGAGCCGTTATGCTTCTTTTGAGGTCTTCAACAAAGAACTTCACGTCCGGCGGCTTCATGTACACGATTGTGTGAGAAAGTATTCCCAGTCCATCCACGATTATACACTCGTTTTCCCAAGGAACCACCCACAGAGGATAGTGCAGTTTGGAGACAAACGAAAGGTTCTCCGGTGGAGCCCCTAGGATTCCCGGCTTTTTCCGTTTTGCCTCTGCTAGACAGAGAACAGCCGCGGCTTCCATGTCTCGTGTGAAGGTCTTCTTTCTGTCTTCGTCTTCAACAGCGTAGGGAAGTATTAAACTTGAACTTGACATGTTTGTCATCCAACGTAATGTAGGGAGTAACTTTCCAAACGGTTTTCCCTTAAGAGAGCTATGCTATTCAGAAGCTTTTTAGGCTTATAATTTCTTCCACGTGAAAGCGTTCGGCTTTTGCTACTCACGCGACTGTCAAATTATTACTGGAACAGGTGGGAAAACATGTTATCAACAAGCTTGTGGTTCAGTTTCTCGTAAGCTTCGGTGCTGCCAACGTCATACCAAAAAGCGTCCGTTAGGTAGCTGTATACCGGCTTGCCCACTTTTATGAGGTGTGGAATCACGTTTCCCATCAGATCCAGTCCACGCCTGTCCATTTTCATTTGATCCATGTCCTCAAGGGTTTCCCCCTTGAAAACCAGTATTCCTATACTCACTGGCTTTTCTAGCTTCGGCTTTTCCACAAAACCTCGAATCTTGCCACTGTCATCGACATCCGCTAAGCCCACCCTGACTGTGAAGC
>CAYGCU010000076.1:0-4007 GCA_964348475.1 uncultured Candidatus Bathyarchaeia archaeon | reverse complement strand
GCGTCAGACGCCCTTAACCGACCGTTTAAGCCCCAGAGAGACGACATGCCCTCAATACTCGATGTGGGCGACCTCGTCATGGCCAAAATAGTTGCTTACGACCGAACACGTGCCCCCCTGTTAAGCATTCGTGAGCCTGACCTAGGAAAGGTTGAGCGTGGACAGATTGTTGAGATCACTTCCACAAAGATTCCTAGGGTTATTGGAAGGAAGGGTTCGATGGTAACCATGTTGAAGCAGGAAACGAACTGCCAGATCACGGTTGGTCAAAACGGAGTAGTTCTTGTTAGCGGTAGATCTCCCAAGGATGAGCAACTCGCCGTTGTGGCCATTCGGAAGATCGAGGAAGAAGCCCACACGAGCGGATTAACGGATCGTGTAACTCAAATGGTCAGAAGTGAAAAGAGAGGTGTTGAACATGTCTCGGAAGAAACCTGAAAAATTAGTAGATGAGAAGGATGTTCGGCTTGATGGTAGAGGACTAAACGAGTTAAGACCAATAAAGATAGAGGTCGGCGTTCTCGGCAACGCTGACGGCTCCGCGTACATTGAGCAGGGGAAGAACAAGATTCTCGCCGGGGTGTACGGACCTAAGGAAGCCCATCCTAAACACCTAGCCATACCGGATCGAGCCCTGCTTCGCTGCCGGTACCACATGGCGCCGTTTTCAGTTGAGGAGAGAAAGTCACCTGCCCCCTCAAGAAGAGAATTAGAGCTTTCCAAGGTGATCAGAGAATCCCTCGAACCCGCAGTCTTCGTGGAATATTATCCACGAACTTCCATCGACACTTTCATCGAGGTTCTGCAAGCGGACGGTGGAACGAGATGCGCTGCCATCACCGTTGCTTCTCTAGCACTGGCGGACGCTGGCATTCCAATGCGAGGCTTGGTGGCGGCTTGTGCGGCCGGAAAGGTGGACGGGCGTTTGGTACTAGACCTAAACGACATTGAAGATAAAGGGGGCGAAGCAGACGTGCCCTTGGCGTGGATGCCTAACTTAAATGCAATAACGTTGCTTCAGATGGACGGAAGCCTAACTATCGACGAGTTTGAGCAGGCTGTAAACATGGCGGTGGAAGGATGCAAAAAGATACATGGGCTTCAGAAGGAGACACTAAAAGCGAAGTACGTCGCGGTTAAGGAGGAGATGAAGGAATGAAATCCCCAATCATGGTTCGCGTGAAGCAGAAGCAAATCGCTGAGCTGGTTTCCCTCGGAAAGAGACTGGACGGACGAAGTGTGACCGACTACCGTGAGATTCAACTAGAGGTGGGAGTTGCTGGACGCGCTGAAGGCTCCGCCCGCGTGCGCCTAGGCAAAACCGAGGTGATGGTGGGAACAAAAATCGAGTTAGGAGAACCATTTCCAGACGTGCCCGATAAGGGAGTCCTTACCGTGAACGCTGAGCTGGTGCCCCTTGCGTCGCCCACGTTTGAACCAGGACCACCCAAAGAGGACTCCATAGAACTCGCGAGAGTCGTTGACCGAGGCGTACGGGAGTCCAAGGTGATCGCTCTAGAAGAACTGTGTGTGGAGCCCGGGAAGAAGGTTTTCATCGTCTTTGTTGACGTTTACGTCCTCAACCACGACGGAAACCTCATAGACGCTTCGGCTCTAGCGGCACTAGCCGCCTTGCTCAACACTAAAATGTTCAAATATGAGGTGAAAGAGGGCAAAATCAAGGTGAAGCCGGGCTACAACCCGCTTCCAGTGAAAAACTATCCTATAGCTGTGACCTTTGCCAAGATAAACGACAAGCTCATAGTGGACCCTTGGCTCGAGGAGGAGCAGGTTATGGATGCGAGAATCACCATAACCACAGACAAGGACGGAAAGATCTGCGCGATGCAGAAGGGCGGCTACGGACACTTCACGATGCAACAGGTTCTAGAAGCCGCGAAGATCGCCAAAGAAAAAGCTGAGGAATTGCGGAAGCTTGTGGTGAAAGGCTGATGGGCCGTCGAAGACGAACAAAGAAGGTGGGCTCAACCAGGGGACTCGGTGCCCGCTACGGCTCAACCGTCCGAAAGCAACACGTCAAGGTGCTCTCAGAGATGAAGAAGGCCCACAGATGTCCCCAATGCAGCAGCGAGTCGGTTCGAAGACAAAGCGTGGGCCTCTGGAATTGCAGAAAATGCGGCTTCACCTTCACCGGAGGCGCCTACACCCCAGTTACAAAGCTGGGCGTCGTAGCGAAGCGAACGGCAAAGGGTTTGCCGACCCCACAAGTCTCCTGAAAGAGGAAAAAGAAGGGTGATATTGCTAACCACCTCTCGGAGACCAACCACAAGAATACGAACATTTTGCCGTGACCTCGCCCGCTCCATCCCGAACGTTGTCAGAATCAACCGTGGTAAACTAAACCTCGACGGCATAGCTGAAAGAGCGCTGGAATTCAACGCCGACCGAGTAGTTATTGTTGATCGATGGAAGGGTGGACCCGGAAAGATCGAGCTTTTCCAGACTGGACCAGAGGGCCTAATCCCTGTCTTTCCCATGATGTACGTCGCGGGGATACGACTTAAAAGAGAGTTTGAAGGGATAAAGACTAAGCCCATTACCTCGCTCACAATAACCATGCCACCAGAGAAAACCCCTCAAGTCGCGAAGATCGCAGAGTTCTTGTCAAACTTTCTTGACCTTCCATTGCTATCAATGGACGAAGCGGTCTCAGAGTATTCGGCTGCAATGCATATTTCACTGAACGCTTCACGTCGCACTCAGATCACATTCATGCTCCCCTCTGAAACCGTTGAGGTGGGTCCTCGTGTCACCATATCACATCTGGAGTGGGAAACCGGAAAATGAAGTCTTACCTCGTTGTGCGCTTGAATTTTCCGTCTGAAGAGCGTTTGAAGATTGTTTTGGGTGCGTTGGAGCCTGAAACTAGGACTCCGCCTTCTTCCCGGTCTAGAGTAAAAGTGGAGGGTAGACGTAGCAGCCTGACATTGAGCTTTGAGGCAACCGACATGTCTGCCTTGAGAGCTGCCGTGAACTCTTACCTTCGCTGGGTCAGTCTTGTCAACGACATGTGCTCTGCCCTAGATTCTCTGCGTGGAGAATAGATGAAAAACACTTGATTGTCACTTTTCGAACCAACTACTGTAACAACTCCTATTTCTAATTTGCGCGCGCATGAAGCGCTGGTTTGATAGGTTTTTAAGATGCAAAGTAGTTTCAATTAATAGGGTAAATAGTATGCCTCGCAAGAAAAAGCGTAGCATAAGTGACGAACTGCTTGGAGGCTCACTATTTAACGACACGGAATTAATGTCTGACAAGTTATCTGAAACAGGTTACTCGATAAGCGTGGTTCAAACTCCAGAGGGAGCAAAGGTCAAAGCGAAAGTTGGAAAAGATACCGACGCAAATGCGCTTAGAAAACAGCTTCAACAAAAATATGCACGCATGCCTTTGGGTGGACCTCGACCCCCAAGCTCGAAGGCGGAATGTAGTTTATGCGGACGAGTTATGCTATATTATTCTCTTAGGCGTTGTTTCCGTTGTAAAAGACTGTTCTGCAAAAGTTGCATAACTGAGGATTTGGTTGAGAGAAGATACCTCGTCTGCCTAAACTGTGCAAGAAGATACGTGTCCCCCCACGGAGGGTTTAGGGGCAAGTATACTGCTCTTACGTTCTATCTGTCCCGAAAAGCACAGTGGACCCGCTGGGTTAAGCTCCAGTTCTCACAAATAGAGGAAATAATCGGCGACAACCTTCCAGTTTCGGCCATTCAAAACACAGGATGGTGGAACAACAGTAAAAGTAGTTCGCAAGGGAAAGCGTGGCTCAATGTAGGTTGGAAAGTAAAGGAAGTGAACCTGAAAGAAGGAACCGTTATTTTTGCTCGACCCGATGTGTTGAAACCTGAAAAGAAACGTAGACGAAAGAGACTCTCCTCCAAGGTCGTTCTTCCAGAGTACAAACCGCGAAAGGTCAAGACGCCTTCTTTGTCCAGAATAGCCAAAGCCCAAGCGAGACTCCGAAACGTAGCTCGCCAAAAAGC
>CAYGCU010000075.1:0-4055 GCA_964348475.1 uncultured Candidatus Bathyarchaeia archaeon | reverse complement strand
ACCTTTCCGCATCAACTATGTATGCACCTGTTTTTGAATCTCGGCTAATAGCGTTTATCGGACATACCTCCATACACAGTGCTGTTCCACACTGCTGGCAGGCCACTGGAACACTGATGAACACTGACGCGCCTTTCGCTATCTTTATCCGAGATAATGTGGGATTACATTCTCCTTCTTGCTCTAAAGAGCAAGACATTTCACATTGTCCACAACCAGTGCATTTATCGGGATCTATCATGATGAATTTATTCATATATATCCCAGAGTGCAAACCAATATAGTTTAAGATAGATAAACCTTGCTGTTCGCTCTGAAACAATGAAAAACACACTTCAAAAAGAGTCTCTTCCTCCCTGAAATAACACATAGAAACAGCTACGATGCCTGGAAGAAAGCAGGAGGAAAAAGCATGGTTGAACGAGCTAGAGAAAAGGCAAAAGAAATTCTGAAAGAACATTGGCGAACGCTGCTGGATAAAGACGTTCAGAAGCAAATCTCTGAGATAATCAGCAGAGCGGAAAAGATGCTGCCGAAGAGCACTTTTTGATACAAGACGAAGTGAACGCGCATAAGATTCAGAAGGTGACAGACTGAAGAGGAATACGAAGCCTAATAGCTGAAGATGACAAGTCAGTGGTGTGCTGACACCTTCACCTCAACGAACTCGTCTCCCTTTATCTCTGTTCCTTTGAGGCTGGATAACATCCCCAAGATCGATCTACGTATAATCTCGGAAACGAAGGCTTGTAGCGGAATCTCCTTCTCATCCAGAACCACCCTAGACCTAAGCTCAGGTCTTGAACTCATCGGAATACAGCTTTCTTTAGACGCCTTTCCACTCTTTATGGCTCTAGCTAGATCAAAGCACGATTCATAACCGCACTTACCACAGTCCAACCCTGGAAGTTGATTCAAAATGGCATAAGTCTTCTTCTCACCTTTCACAAATTCTATGGTCCTTTCAACTATAGCATCCAAATCTCTCTCCACACCCAGAACCTCCATCTTTGTACCAAATTTTCCTGGTGGGGAAAAGCTAGCGGCACAAAGCACAGGCCCAACAATGTCTCTCAAAAACTCTTCGTACTCCAATGCATTCTTTACCATGACAACCTTAGCTACGGATTCGTCTTTCAGGGTCCATCTCGAAAATCCCTCCAGCAAGATCAAGTTCGTCCCTTTCATTGCGTATTCAAACAATCCCCTCAAGCTGAAATCTGACTGGGCTCTCCTGTAAATTACTGTGGTCTCTAAGTCAGAGACGCATACCACTGGGTTAGCCCCTGCATTGGAATGCCACCAAGTATCTGTGCCCTCTGTATCTATCGTAAACCCTTTGGAATCAACATGCTTCGCCGACATGACTCTATGCCCACGGCTTCGAAGTTCAGCAACTAAACTCCTTATCAAAGTCGTTTTCCCAGACTTCTTAGGTCCAATCACAGCGACTGTTGGCAACATCCTTTGGAACATAGTGTACTTCACCTTAACGCAATTAAAATTCAAGCCACTAAAAAAGTCTTATCCGAAAAAGCTCAGCTACGCCAAGGAAGCCAACGCATACACACATTGTTAAGCGTTTGAAAGAAGGTCGCTGTTTGTTTCCAGTGTTCGCTGTCAAAGCGTCGTTTTCCGGTTCGGTTGATAGGAAAAGATGAAGCTCTTTCTTGTTTTTGTCTGAGTGGGTCAGGTGTTTTTCGTGGTCGTTTTGTCTTCTTACGCCTTAATGAATTCTCTCGGATAGTGGGTTAAGACTTCGGACTTTGTCTTTGTGACCAAAGCCGTGTCTTCTATTCGAATTCCGCCAGCCCTCGGCACAAACACTGAGCTCTGAAAAAGCGATACAACATTGTTAGATTTGAACTCTATGTCCGCGTTTCTAGACATGATCATGGGTTCTTCTTCTAGTTGTAAGCCTATGAAGTGGCCAAGGAGATATGGGAATTGTTTTTCATATCCGGTTTTTTGGAGTACCCTGCGAACAGTTTTGTTGATTGTTCCAATCGTCGTGCCCTCCTTAAGCACACTGAAGGCTGCTGACTGAGCTTCCAGCACCGCTTTGAACAAATCTTCCTGTGTCTGATTGGGGGTTCCTACTATGCATGTTCGGCAGATATCGGAACAATAGCCTTCACATACGGCTCCGATGTCTACGACTACTAGATCATTTTTTTCTATTCTTTTTTCGCTCGCAAAAGGGTGGACCAACAACGTTCGTTTGCCAGATGCGACTAGTGTTGGATGTTTTAATTCCCAAGATCCTCTTTTCTTCATCTCGTACTCTGCCTCGGCGGCGACATCGATTTCCGTTGCTCCGATTCTTAGCGCCCCGACTGCCGCTTCCATTCCGTAATCCGAGATTTCAGCGGCTTTCCGAATAAGCTTAGTTTCTTCGTCTGATTTGATAAAACGCAGCATGCCTATCATGTCTGACGCGTCTATGAACTTCGTGCTTGGGAAAGTATTTTGAAAGCTGGTTTTCAACGCCTCGAATTCGCTGAAATCGAGATTATCCACGCCAACTGTGACTCCTGGAGTACCGAACTCTCTCAAAACCTCCGCTACTTTGTGCTGTTTTGCGTCGGCAAAGCCTTTGGCCACTGCAATATTCTGAATCTGAGATTGTTTCCTAGCTACTTCGACATCCAGCCAGAGTACAATCATTACTGGTTTCCCGTCGATTGGGAGGACGATCGTTCCACAAGAGTGTAGAGTGGGATCGGTAACTCCGCTCAGGTATTGAAGATTTTCAGCGCCACAGAGGACTAGAACATCAATGCCGTTCTTCTCCATCAATTTTCTGGCATTGCTTAACCGTTCTTTCCAAATGCTAATATTGAGTCCAAGAGGTCTAGAACACAATTAAAATTTGCGCTGAATCCTCGCCGCAGGCTAAAGCATCAATCTATCTGTTTCTGTGTATACAGTCATGCGGTTTCCTGAAGCATGGACTAGTGTAAGTCCTGTCTTCTCAGCAGCCCTCACACCAGACTCCAGGGGATATGCGATTGAAACCACGACAGGTATCCCAGCTCTAGCGGCCTTCAAGACCATGTAAGCTGGTTGTCTACCTGAGCTAAGCAGAAGACAACTCGCGAAATCCGTCTTCTTCAACGAAGCGTCACCTATCACCTTATCTACGGCGTTGTGTCTGCCGACGTCTTCCGCAAAAGAAATAAGTTTCCCATCAAACGTGAATATCGCAGCAGAGTGCGTTCCTTGGGTTTTTTTATGAATCTTGCTTTCTTCATTAAGTCTACGCACCATATCAAGAATCTTAGCGGCGACAAATTTTGTTTTCAAAGCTACAAGCGGTTTCTGAAATCCTTTCAGAACCTCCAGGAAATTTGGCTTGGTCGAACCTGATGCCGTGTAGATAGGAACCGCAATTTTCGAGGCCTTGAGCGTAGAATTCCAAGTCTTAGTCAATATGATATTAACTCTAAGGCCTTTAACCCGAACCTTTCTAACTTCTTCCAAAGACTCTATGAGCCCTTCTGCGATCAGGTGTCCTAAGGCAAGCTCTTTCTTCATGCTAGGATTCGCTAGCAGAGTTACGAAGTGTTGATCATTTACATAAATAAACAAGGGTTCCTCAACAGCTATCTCCTCTTTCAAGAGTCTCTTCTCTCCTCTCCCAAAATCTACTTTAAGCACTTTTACGCGAGTGGTTGAAGGGGCCAAGAGATTGTCCTCCAGTTTGCTTATTGAATCAACTCTCCGATTTTACTCTTTCCTTAGAAGGATTTGCTGCGCGCGCGAATTGGTGCACGCATATTTTTTATGTAAACTGATAACTCTCTAATACGTGCGCCTGGACTTAAGAAGAAATGCTACAATCTACATTTCTTATGGTTACACGTGTGCACGTCAGTTGATAGCAAAGAGTTCTATTAGGCTTTCGTAAAGTTTGATATATTTCGCATATAGTTTGTCGTATACCTTGGAGTTTTTGGGGTTTGGTTCTAACCTTTCTCTTATAGCTACCATACCTTCGACGGCGTCTTCAAGGTTTCTAAAGAGTCCTACCGCCTTGCCGGCTAGAATCGCAG
>CAYGCU010000074.1:0-4078 GCA_964348475.1 uncultured Candidatus Bathyarchaeia archaeon | reverse complement strand
ATGCGTTCGGGACATGTCTTTTTCTAGTCATATATCGGCTTCGGCAATATTTTGTAGAAAACAGTAATGTATATTAAGATATAAGATACTCTTTGTTATTCTAGGTGTCTCATTTGGCTGAACTATGCGCAAAAGAGTTTGACGGATTTATGGAGGGAATTAGAGAATTCGATGGTCTTGTAAGAAAAGTCAAACATATCGACGGCGTTTTGGCAATCATGGCACATGGAGAAGAAAAGGCATCCTCTAAGGCAATTGCAAAGCTTCAGAGACAAAGGATTTCAGCGATGACCAAACTGGAAAGTATCTTGCAAAAAATTTAAATTATGTGTACGAGCAGTCTCAATTCTGATGTTTATTTTCATAAAACTCCCACGTATCTAATGCGCACGCGTAATCGGAAAATATGCGCCTGCTGTCCACTAGGCCATGTATAGTGACCTCATCTTTTCTTTGGGGGCAGGTGCACCCGCATGGCGTTCTAACATCCAGATAACCATCATGACAGCTTTGTGAACACTATGGATGGCGTGAATAAGCGTGTCCTTTGTAAGCGCGTCATAAAAAATCCTTTTTGAGCAGATAGAAACCTCACGAACATCATCAGGCGGATTTGGTTTAATCTCAAAGTCTCCTAACTCACTGTTTCTTAACAAAGCCAATCTTAAATCCCAGAAGTATTCTTTCCTTTTCTTGTTATTCATTTTCTTTTCTAGCAGAGTCGATTGGTTTGAGGTGAAAACTAAGTTAGCTACCACAAAAACGCTATCGAGGCTAAGAAGATTCTGAACAACTGCAAAAGGACGACCAGCAACCTCAACATTGAAGCTAAAGTGGGCGTTAGAGTCATCCACCTCTTCCGGTGAAAGACCTCCCTCTTCAAGCCAGTTCAAGATCTTTTCCCCAACTTCCCTGATTCTCTCACTCAAGTTACCCTCACCTGCAATCGTAAGCTTCAATAAACAAACAGGTGTTCATCAAATATAAGTTAGAACAGTCGATTTTCAGCTTTTGGTGTCCGAGATGTTTCCTCTGCGTGCTCATCGCGCCCGTTAACTTTTGAGTGCATGCATGCAAACGAGAAGAAACATAGTGGGTGAGTGAAATCTGAGTAAAGCCTTAATCTTGCCTATAATCTTCTACTTCCTGGCGGCTTTGTTTCTCCTGCCACTAACTGCTCAAAACGAAATAGCTTCAGAAGATAGAGCGGGTATGTTCCTCGTTACAGGTTTTTTGCTTGGAACTTCTACGGGGCTAATTAAATTCAAAAGTTGGGTTTGGCACCATTAGCATGCGCGCGTATTAGGGTGTAAGACTAGACTTTTCGCCTTTCTTTCGTCTCTTTTCCAAAATCTCTTGAACCTTCAAGAGGTAGCCCCGTGCCATCCAAGTTTGTTTATAGGCCTCGTTAAGTTCGCTCATGTCTAATCCGTTTCCAGCCTCCCTAAGGCGGTCTTGAGCAGACACGAGTAGAGCTCCAATTTCAACTTGTTTCGAACGCGGGTCAAGCTTCCATGAGTTGCTTTGAGACTCGTTCTGTATGATGGAGAAAAGGAAATTCGCGTATTCTAGCTCGGCAGCCGCTCGCCAAACCGAGCCTGCTACTCCGTTTTCGTCTCTGTTCACAAGAGCTTTCATGGAGTTTTCGAGATGGTTTATCGAGGACTTGATGGCTGTGATTATCTTCTGCTTATGTTCCATTCTCTATCCCAAACGTTCTCGAAAGTTTAGGCGGTATATGTCTTAAACTTTTGGTTTAAGGATAACCGCAGAAGGATGAAGCTTTGGGGGACGCCCCAGTTTCAGTTATTTCTCGACAGAAACTCTGCTCACGCCAGCCTCTTTCTCCACGCGTATAACGTGCTCCGCCTTCTCCGCAAAGGCTTCGCTGTGGGTTACGGCGATGATTTGTTCAATGGCTTTTAAGCGGGAAATGGCCTCGGCTAGGCGATCAACCGAGCCGTCTTCCCTTCCCAAGCTCTCGGTTGGTTCGTCAAGGAGAAGCGTGTAGATTCCGTGCCCTGTTCTGGACTGCATGATAAGTTGGCCGAGGCCGATGCGGTATGCAAATGCTAGGAGCGTTCTTTCTCCGCCAGAGAGATTTGAAACGTCTCGTTCAAATCCCTCCTCGCTTCTGACGTGGGGGCTGTAGGTTTTATCGATCTTAACCATGAGCGTGGGTCCAGCCTCTTCAACGAGTCCGTCCAAAACCTGTTGAACCACCCGCTGCAGATATGTGACGAATTCGCTTCGCAGTCTGGGTTGAATGCTTCTGTAGGCTCCTCGTATTCCCTCCATGATTCCGAGAAGCTTTTCAATTTTCTGCATCCGCTCAACCTTTTGTTGCGCGTGGTCCAAACGCTCCTTAAGCTCATCCATTCTCGATGTTAGGTCTCTCTTTCGACTTTCCACGGTTTCCAATCTGTGCTTTACATTCGAGTACTGGGTGAAGGCCTCGTCTCGAAGCTTTCGTGTAGTTTCAAGTTCAGCGATGTCGAATTTGGTCATTTCTGAGCGTACAGCGCTAAGTTGGCCCCGAAACATCTTTTCTTGTTGCTGCGTTTCCTCAAATTCGGCTGAGAGGTTTTTTAAGGATTCGTGTTCTTCGGCAACTCGCCTCTTTAGTTCCTCCATCTGGGGGACGAGCGATTGCATATTCAAGACTGCGAAGTCAACAATGCTTCTCAACCTTTTTAGCTCATCGAGGTTTTTCTGAAGCTCACCAAGTGCCCTTCCATGTTCAGTGTTTTCTTCGTGGAGACGCTGAAGCAGGCTCTTTTTGTATTCTCCGGTGAGGTTTTGAAGGCACAGCGGGCATTTGCTTTCGGTTGTTAGGCCCGAGATGCGCCTTCTGGATGTTAGCATCTCCTTTTTTACGGCCTCTTGTTCGCCTCCAACGCTCGTTATCTGCTTCTCCAACGTTGCGAGGTACTTCCTGAGTTCCTCAATAGTTTGATCGGTTTTCAGACCTTCTTCCCCGAGCCTTTCTCGATGAGACTTCTCCTGAGCCTCTATGGATTTCAATCGTCCTTCAAAGTCTCTGATGGTAAGCTTCTTTCGTTCAATCTCGTCCACCAGCTTCGCAGAAGTGTCTTCAATGTTGGTGATGTTTGTCTGCAGTTGAGCTTCTCTTTTCCCCATCTCCTCGGTTTGTTTTCTCAAGTTTTCTAGGCTCTGAAGGCGAGAAGTTGCTTCATGGAAGGCGGCTTCGGTTTGGGTGAACCTTCCCGTTAGGTCTTCAAGTTCGACTTCTGTTAGTGAAAACTCTTCAACCGCTTTGTTGTAGTCGGCTTGAAGGTTTTCTATGCCTATCACGTCGAAGTCCCGTTCGTAGGCTTTCTTTTCACCTTCATATTCTCTTTGGAACCCGGCTAAACTGCTCCACGCCGCTTCGTAGTTGGAAAGTCCAAAAAGTTGATCCAATTTCTTCTGGCGCTCTCTTGGGGTCGCGTTAAGCAGTTCCTTTAACCGTTCTTGCCTCATCCAGACGACTTCGCGGAAGAGTTCTTTGTCGAGGCCAGTTATCGCCTCTAGCTGTTCTGCGACCGCCTCGCCCTTCACGCTGGCGACTAGCCTATCTTCCTCAAAGAGTTTGAGTTGCTCCTTATCTTGGGTGACGCCTCTTTCTTTTCTTCGGAGGGCCCTGTTGAGCGTGTAGGTTTTTCCGCCTTGAACAAACTTCATAGTAACCTTGCTGATGTTCTCCCCATTCCGAAGGAGGTAGTCGTAGCTTCTGCCAAGCGGGTCTCCGAAGAGGGCGAAGTCGATGGCGTAGAGGATGCTGGATTTCCCGCATCCTAAGCCGCCGACGAGGCAATTGAAACCTCTGGTGAAGGGAACTGTTGTTTTGACGTGGGATCGAATGTTTTCTAGTTGCACAGCCTTAATTCTCACCTGAAAACTCCTCCAGCGCTTCCTTTACGCTAGTCTCTTCTTTCTTCACTAGAGGCTCGATGAGGTCCACGGCGAGTCGAGCAATCCTTTCTGCTTCCTCCCGAGCGTAGCGATCCAAGAAAATTTCAAGAAAGTACTCGAAAGCCTTTGTCTTGAGGTCTTTGAGTTCGCCCTCAAATATGGA
>CAYGCU010000073.1:0-4085 GCA_964348475.1 uncultured Candidatus Bathyarchaeia archaeon | reverse complement strand
GCGGCAACGGGCTTCGAGCATTTCACCACAATGAACGGCGTCCAGATCTTCCGGAAGCCTAAGATGTTCCAAAAGTATACGTATTAAATCCAGGAAATCGGGAAAAAGTATTTAAAACCTGGATAAATGCATAAGGGCAACGCTAGGGGAAAATGTGGCGATGGTGAGAAAGGCGCGAATTCGATTGACCAGCACGGATTACCAGAAGCTGGAAGATGTATGTAAGGACCTGAAGGCCATCGCTGACAAGACTGGCGTGAAGATGACTGGTCCCATCCCCCTTCCAACGAAGAGGCTACGCGTTCCTGTTCGAAAGACCCCCTGCGGTCAGGGAACCGCCACTTGGGACAAGTGGGAGTTACGTATCCACAAGCGTCTCATCGACATCGATGCGGAAGAACGTGCCATGAGGAGGATAATGAGAATCCGTGTACCCGAAGAAGTCTTTGTTAGCATCGAACTTTTGTAGAAAGAACACTTCAGTTGGTTAGGTAAGGACTTCGCTCTTCTCAATGGTTGCCTAAGAAAATCTTGTCGCATACCTGACAGCCCCACTCTAGACATCTTCCGCTCGTTGGCGACTGACTGCAAAAGCTTTCCAGGCAACAACGAAGCATTTTTGGTCTGCAAGGTAACTAGGCTGGTCCTAACGTCTTCCACCGCGTAGGCAATCAGAATGTCTTCCTCGTCTCGGAGGAGGATTCTCCGATAGTTTAACGATAATATGTCCAGCGTTTAATGCAAAAGCTTATTGTTTGTCAAAAAACGTGAACAAAGGTGAAAATCGTTAAGGCGATAGACGTGACAAAGGCTGCGCTCCAGACAGCCTTGTTCCACAAGAACACCTTCGCTCCGTCCAGCACTCCAAAAGGAATGAGATTTTGAAGTGTTATCCACGCGTTGAAGGCCGCGATCAACATCATAACTGTTCGAATAAGCCCATTAAGAGAATACAACGCTAAGAAAGTGAATGCAGCTGATAGAACAAGGTTGGTTAGGGGTCCGGCGAGACCGGTTTTTCCAGCGAGTTTCTTACCCATTGGACCCGCTATCATTACGGCTCCTGGCGAAATGAACTTGATCGGAGAAATTACAGAGAGCAGAGTGATCAACGCGCCGATTAGGGTCAGCCGATATTCCGCCCACAACCCGTAGTGTTGGGCTACGAGTTTATGAGCAAGTTCATGTAGGATGAAGGCAAAGGTGAACACTACCGCGAGGCTCATCAAGATTTCTGGTCTTATAATAAGAAGACCTGTCCTAACCTGGAGTACGACAGATAATCCCACGCCCATAACCAACAGGGCGCTGAGAGTTAGGTGCCGGATTTCGATAGAGCTGAACCGCAAAGGCTTGGAGATCGGCGGCGGCGTATAGGTGATCGTGTACTCATACGGCGTTGCTTCTCGCCCTTCTTCCACGATGATTGGCGGCGGTTGTTCGCGTGGAATTCTAGCCCTCCAGTATTCCGGACACTCGTGGTTTTCAGGGAGCCGATGCTCAGTGCAGTAGTATTGGTTGCAGAAGCGACATTTAAACGGGAGAACAACGTTTTTCTCGCAGTATTGGCACTTCACAGCTGCTTCATCTTCCCTGAAGATTGGCTATGACAGTTCGCGAACATTGTGATTTAAATCTTTTCAATTTACTCAAAGAGAGCGAGGAAACATTTTATAACGTTGAGAAAGCTTGCATTTTATCGGACCGCCGGGATGGCAGAGTGGATAATGCGCAGGCCTTGAGAGCCTGTGGTCCTGTTGGACCGCATGGGTTCGAATCCCATTCCCGGCGCCTTTTTACCAGTAAATTTATATAGTTTTTCCGTTGTTTTTAAGGCGGTGATTTGTTTTGGGTAGGACTGAGACGGTTAAGAAGAGGGCGATTTACGTTTATCTTCCGTCAGTTGAGCAGAAGGAGCGGTGGGAGGAGTATGCTAGCAGGCAGGGCACCAGCATTTCGAAGTTTGTGGCCGAGCATGTGGAGAACTCGTTGAGGCAGGAGGAGGAACCCGGCTACCAGCCGAGGGGTGACCTTTGGAGGATGGTTAGGGAGTTGAAGGAGCAGCTTGACAAGGTGACGAGGGAGAAAAAAGTGTTGGAGCTTGCATTAGAGAGGCTTGAGGCTGAGTTGCGGAGGTATAGAGCGCAGCCTTTTCTTGAGGAAGATTTCATGGGTGTCAGGGGCTATCAGAAGGAGCTGGTGGAGATCTTGAGGGAGGGGAAGGTGGTGGGGAGCGATGAAATTCTTTCTAGACTGGGGATTGATCCTCCGGAGCAGGAGGCAGTTAAGGCCGTGTCCAAACAGCTGGAGAATCTGGAAGCCTACGGCCTCGTAAAATCGTCGCCTAAGGGTTGGAAGTGGATCCAATGACGACTCAGGTAGTTCAGGCTGAGGTGGGTTGCAAGTTGTCCGATGTTGAGTTGATAGACGGCTTCGTCCAAGACTGTCGATTGAGAAGGTTAACGGCGGAGACAATTGAGGGTTACCGGTCGAGTCTCAGAATTGTGTCTGAAATGCTAAGGCGTGAAGGCTTATCTATAAGCAGGCTCGACAAGGTTGCCTTGACGAAAGTCTTGAGATACTTAGTGGAGCAGGGCTTCGTCCACAACACTTTGCTCCAATATTTCGCAGCCCTCTCAGGCTTCTGTGGCTACCTTGTCTGGGAAGGAATAGCCCAAGCCAATGTTGTAATGCCTTTCCGAAAAAGGTTCCTCAGAAAATACAAGAACAATCCTGATCCCGAGAGGAAACTGATTTCCGTTGAGGAGATGGCCACGCTAGTCAACTCCATCCTCGACCCCAGAGACAAGGCCATCATAACACTCTTGGCCAAGACAGGAATCCGAAGAGGAGAACTAATCGCAATAGACGTTAATGACATTGATTGGATCGAAGAAAGCATCAAGCTGAAACCCCGCCGGAAAAGAAGCAACCTGACCGTATTCTTCGACGACGAAACCGCCAGACTGCTAAGAAGGTGGCTAAAAGCTAGAAAAAACTACGAGATTGACAAAAGATGCAAAGCCCTGTTCTTAAACGAGCGAGGCGGAAGGCTGAAACGGCACGGCGTCTACCATGCGGTAAAAAAACACGCAGAGCGAGTAGGTCTACATAATCCCATAAGCAAAAAAGTGGAGGACCACTTCACTCCTCACTGTTGTAGACACTGGTTCACCACGCACCTAAGAAGAAGCGGCATGAGAAGAGAGTTCATCAAAGAGCTTAGAGGCGACGCCAGAAACGAAGCGGTGGACATCTACGACCACATAGACAAAAAAGAGCTAAAACGAGCTTACTTAGCTGCCATTCCAGTTCTAGGAATAGATTGACTGAACCTGCCTATCAATGTGCACATAATGGCTATGGAGGATGCGCGCGCGCACGTTTTGCGAATATATAAACTTGATGGCTTAACCTTCCCATTTTTCATGTTTAGACTTTTAGATGAGGCGGCTAGACGCGCAGAGTTTTGTCATACCTTGACACGCACTTTCAGCGTCCAAAACCTACCATGTAGCTCTAAGAACCCTATCGTAAACAAGTGCACGTGAAAGACAAATATTTAGGCTTCTGTTGCTGTTGTGCCACAGTCACATGCATTTAAAAGTTTACACTTTCAAATCAGATGCATGCGCTCATTGAAAACGAGTCTGGTTGCAAGGGAAGATGCAGCCGAACTCCATACTTTTACTCGCATCTAAGAAAGTGATGTTAATGGCAAATAGAACTAGTCTCGAAATTATGGCAGAAATACTAAGTTTGTGCAAACAGCCACAGACCAAGACGCGAGTGATGCACAGGACAAATCTTTCGTGGCGAATGCTCCAGAAGTATCTTTCTCAACTGCAATCACGGGGGCATCTAGAAGTTCACCACAGCCCAACCAAGTACGTAACAACCCGAAAAGGACTCAAGTTGGTCGCGAAATGGAGAGTGCTAGCAAATTTTCTCTAACTCCGCGTATTTGCATGCGCATGCGCGCAATTGTGTTTTTTGGGTTTGGATGAGTAGATCCCAAGTCTTTCATTAGAGGATTAGAGGAACTAGTTGGCTCCGGAGCACATGTCATCACAAAATCTGTAGTA
>CAYGCU010000072.1:2120-4170 GCA_964348475.1 uncultured Candidatus Bathyarchaeia archaeon | reverse complement strand
TGATGAGGCTAAGAAGAATCCTTGGAGCTGTCGTTGGCACGGTACAGGGTTTGACAGGTGTGCTAGCGGTCATCTTCGCCTATGGCCTTTACAGCAACTTTCTTGATCTGCGAGTATGGCTAGACGTAACCGCGGAATTTGTTCCTCTCTACATGTTGGCTCTCATAGTTTTCGGCTTTTTCTCAATCATGAGCGGATTATTCCTTTTTACCGAAAAAGAGTCGCCACAAACGGAGCGTAGCAAAAGTTGAAAATGAAAAGGGAGCTTGGACTTTTCGATGCAGTGATGGTGGGATTAAGCGGAGCAATAGGATTCGAGATTTTCGTGCTAATGGATTATGCCTATTTTGACCTCGCCGGCTCAGATATGATCCTAGCACTCTTGCTGGGCGGATTGATAAACGTATTGATCATGTTCAGCTATTGCGAGCTTGGTGCAGCCATCCCCGAGATTGGCGGCGAATATACCTACACGAAGGCAGCCTACGGCGGTCTCGTAGCCTTCATATGCGGCTGTTTAAGGTGGCTTGCAAGCGTCTTTGGCGCAGCACTAGCCTCGTTGACATTCGGTCATCAACTCTTGTATCTCTTCTCAAAAATTGCCCCTGCGTTTGAAGGTTTTGTTTTAGCCCAAATTCCATTAATCGCAACAATCGTGACAATCATTTTAGCGGCAATAGATGTTAGAGGAGCGAAAAAGGTTGGAACCATAATAGTCACTGTGTTCTTGGCTATATTCGCCATTTTTCTCGCTAGCGGACTGTGGCATGGACTGATTGCACCGGAAGTGCTTCGCAAACCCCTAACCGAAGGCTTCTCAGGAGTTTTTGCAGCTACTGCGTACATGTTTCCCATGTTTTTCGGAATGAGAGCACTTATAGCAGGTGCTGCCCGAATCAAAGACCCTGGGAAGAACGTTCCCAGGGCAATGCTTCTGTCGGCTTTGCTGATCATACCTCTTTACTTGAGCGTTGCCTATGTAGCTGTAGGATTTGTCCCGTTGGGAGATTACGATGAACCCTTCCTTAACCTTGCAGCTGAAGAAATTATGGGTGTAGCGGGGGGTGTCTTATTCGCAATCGCTGGGATGGTTGCAAGTTTATCCGCCCTAGGCACATCCATATCTGTTCAATCAAGTATCGCTCGTGGGATGAGCAGGGACGGATACTTGCCCAAAATCTTACTATCGGTTCATCGCCGTTTTGGAACCCCTTATGTAGCAATTATCGCTGGTTCGATTTTCATAATGCTTTTGAGTGTGATCGGTGCTGTAGAGTTCCTCGGCTACGCGGCAAGTTTTGGGTCGATCCTGGTGTTTGCCTTAGTCAACTTCTCTCTTCTAAAGCTCAGAAAGAAGAGACCGTATATTAAAAGATCATTTAAAACTCCATTGTACCCAATCACTCCCATCGTCGGAATAATCATGTCTCTTGTGCTCCTCGGGTTTCCCATGTTCCTGAGAGACGTTAACGCCATAAACGCACTCATGTCGGGTCTCGGGTTAATGGCGTTAGTCCTTATAACATATCACCTCAGGATGGTGGGACGTTATCGCGTGCAGGTTGCTGTTGGAGGGATCAGCTTGGGCACAGGGATTTTCATGTTGTTGCTGACTTATCTAATCGAAATAGGGTTCGTGCCACTTGCTTTGCCCCGTATCGTTCTGATTTTTGTCAGCGCAGTTTCCATTTTGGCAGGCATCTTGAATGTTAGCGCGGGCACGCGCAAGGTTTTTTAGTTGTTCTACTTGAACAAATGTTGTGCGCAAATTGCCAAAGAAGAAAAGAAAAAGGAAAGAAATCGTGGTTGCTGCTCCAGGTTTGAGACGTCGAGGAGAGGAGCTTCTCAAAGATACTACTGTAGATGAGGCACGAGACGTTTTCGAGGCGTCTGCCAAGATAGGTATACATTTATCCAGCTTAATGATCGCTGTTGGCGCCTTCCTTTCCCTCCTCTCTGTTTACAGCATACTAACCTCTGCGCAGTTTCTATTTTCTAGTCCTCTGTTCATCGGTGCTCTAGGCTTTCTAGGCGCAGTAAACATCTTTTG
>CAYGCU010000072.1:0-2020 GCA_964348475.1 uncultured Candidatus Bathyarchaeia archaeon | reverse complement strand
GAGGCACCTTTGAATGGTTTGGGCGATACTTGCACTGGTAGGTTTAATAATAGGATTGGCGCTTTTGGCTTATTCCAGCGCCAAGGCAGTTGAGCACTCGATTATTATCGCTTTGGAATGGGGATTTTCTCCGCTTATAGTTGGTCTTATATTTGTTTCTCTGGGAACGGACTTACCTGAAATCGTCAACTCGATTATGTCATCAGCATTAGGTCACGTAGACATAAACGCAGGAGACTCCCTAGGATCTGTTTTGGCCCAAATGACTTTGGTGTTAGGGCTTCTTCCCTTCTTAGGCGGAAAGTTCAAAGTGAAGAGAAAAGAAGTAGCGGTCATCGGAGCCTGCGAAGTCTTAGCTCTAATGCTCGCGGTGTCAATAGCTGAGAAAGGATACATTTCAAGAATCAACGGACTCTTTCTGGTGGCCAGCTGGCCAATCTTTATGCTATTAACTAGAAGCGCCACGACAAAGGATACTATCGGGAAGGAGAAGCAGATAGCAGAACCCACCGATGAGAAGCATCTGCATAATTTCCTGATAGCTTGTCTAGGTTTCATAGGTGTTGCAATTGGAGCCTTCATTATGATCGAGTCTGTGATCACACTGTCAGCTTTTTTTCAAATTCCTGAGTATCTCCTCAGCTTCTTCGTGGTCGCGATTGGAACATCTCTTCCAGAGCTAGTGGTCGAATTAGCAGCCATCCGCAAAAAACAGTACGAGCTCGCAATAGGAGATGCTATAGGAAGCTGTGTTGTCGATGCTTGTTTTTCCATCGGAATTGGACCGCTAATCTTCCCGGGTGCAGTGTCTGGAGGGCCTATTATGATCACTGGCTTGTATACAATATTTGCTTCAATCGTGGTCATATCAACGCTTGCAGTTGGAGAAAGAGTTAACAAGATTGTGGGAGCGTTCTTCATCTTTCTGTACCTGCTTTCCTATGCAACGCTAGGCATTTGAGATGGGAATTAGTTTGGCAAAGTCATAGGCATGATCAAACTCGTTCAATAGCGGCCAAAGCTAATAAAATCAGGTCCAACACAAGAATTATTGATGTGAGAAAAATTAGAGTCCTTTCAACTCTATGAATTAAGCCTAAATCCTGTAAACTTAAGATGCTGTCTAGGGTTTTACCATAGGAATCTACAAATTCAAGTTCACGGTCAATGTCATCGATCGCATCGTGTATAATCAATTTTGCTTCTTCATCAATTTTGATATGCGGTACCACACGCTCTCTTGCATCCGACATCAACTCTCTCTCAATCCATAAAAGTCGATGCAGAGTGAAAATGTCTCTCTTAAGCCGGAAAACGGAAGGAGCAATGGATCTCTGCCCTGGTTTTTGGAGTGCTTCCTCCTCAACCTTATCGATTTGTCCTTTAATGGACATCATTGCCTTCGAATTCTCATCTGCCACCTCACGGAACAATCTACTAACTATAAAGGACAGATTTGCCTCTTCACCTTCTATTATGTAGCCTTCCAGCGTTTCAACCACTTTCCCAATAAGTTTTGCAGAGTAGGTATTCCTGGAAGTGATCAACACCTTCTCCTTCACAATTATGGATATCGGATGTAGTTGCAACGCGTTCTCAAACTCAACAAAAGGAACAGAAATCAAGACGCAATCGCGATATCTTTCACAACTTGGATGAAATCTTCCCTTCTTAACGTCGTTCAAAATATTTGACTCAATTCCAAAAAACTCTGAAAGGATCATGGTTTCTTTATTGTCTAAATCTGAACAGTCTACCCAGAGCCAGTCAGCTTTACTACTAAGATCATGTAACGCCTCTGAAGAAGCTATATCTGCACTGTAGAATTTTTTCCCCGCTACAGTATAATAGCCCCGTATCATTAGTCATCCGAGCCCAACGTCATTTGACGTAATGAAACAACACTTAAACAACTCCTATAAAAGCTTGTTTGAGACCCGCAATCGTAGAAAAGTATTGGGCTTCACCCCCATACTAAGGCAAATGTAGCAATTAGAGGAGCAAAAACTGAGGCAACCAA
>CAYGCU010000071.1:0-4244 GCA_964348475.1 uncultured Candidatus Bathyarchaeia archaeon | reverse complement strand
AGGTTTCCAGCTATGTCGCGGATGAAGTGCGTTGTCAGAACCTTCATCGCCACCTTCTCGACATCCACTGCCGTGATCTTCTCCGCCAACTCGAGTTGACTGTTCAGCTTGTCGATCATCCGAGTCAGTTTCTTGTACATGCTCTCGCGATTGCCCATGTTGATGTCGGAAACAGGAACCGTGTAGCCGAAGCCTTGAAACTGCGCCTCAGTGTTCAGTCGATGTCCAATGATGTCGATGAGCCCACAGACCCTCTGAGGCTCCGTTTCCTGCAAGGTCTTTTCATAAAAAGCCCAAGGGTACACCGAGGCAACATCCACATCGTGAGCTTGACGCTGAACCTCCTGGGGGTTCACGACAGGAATGATCAGCAGAGGTGCGTCCATTATCCCACCTATCTGCGCCGGCAAATAAGCCCTTGAAAAGTTCAGAAGGGTGTCCAAAGCCAGCATCAGCGTGTCCTCGTCCCCGTCGCAATCCCTACGTTTAGCTGAATGCCAAAGGGGGTGAGCGTAGCAAGCGTTCAGACTTGTGAAGCCAACAATCCTGCCGAGGATGCCCACCGAGGTGTGGGGTGCCAAGCCCACAACTATGTGCCCAACTAGGTCTTCAACACGCACGACATTGTAGTAGGAGGGAAGGCCATACACTTTCTCTAATAGTTCGTCTAAGAAGTTTGCTACACGAACGAAATATTTCGCGCATTTCGTCGGAACAACCACATCCTGCACCTTCAACTCACATACTTGGTCGGGACTTGTCAGCGGGTTTCCGGCGTAGTCATGTTGATATCCCAGCTCTCGAAGCCTTTCCACAGAAACACCGATTTCCTTAGCCTTGAAGTGTGTAAGCGGAACGTTTGTGGCGTCAAACCGTATCGTTCCATCCTTGAAAACAGAAAGGTTATGTTTCGCGCGCAATATGCCCTTCTCAACAATCTCAGCTGTTTTTGTTTCATTCATCAAACCAATCACCCCCTTCACGAGAGCGGGAAAGGGAAGGTTGAGCCTTTTGCACGCCTCATCCATCAACTCTTTTAGCTTAACAGACTGCTCCTCGTAACCTACCACACGAGCTTTGCACACTGGACAGAAACCTCCTTTCAAAGTCCTCCTGCATCGGGGGCAAGACTTCTCCACAACGGTTTCTGCACCGCATTCTGGACAACTTATTTTAAGAGTCAACGCTTTGCAGTTGGGACAACGACGCTTAACGAGCTCCACTTTGATCACAGCCTTTTTTGAAGCGACCACGAGGTTTCGTTGGGAGCCACCGTCTAGCCCGACTGGAAAGAGGACGTGAACGAGGGGTCTCATCTCCCTTCTCTTCGCCTTTTCAGGACGCCCCATTCTAGCGCCGATGAACGTTGGAGCCTTTGGTTTGACATTGATGCCGGTCAACTCTCGAAGGACCTCTAGGACCGGTTTTGTACGGGCTATTCTGGCTTTGGAAACGCGCAATCCAAGACAGAAAGCGAAGACGTGGGCCTCATCGCCCTCTATCCTAATGTTTTTTTCAACAACCCTATGCGGTATACAAATTCTTTCCAAGAGTCCCTTTACCGACGCATTCATTGCTCCAGTTATTTCATTAACAATCTCATCCTCAACGCGAGTCTGAGACTTTAAGAGCCACGACCGTAATTTTTGAAACTCCTCAGCAGAGATGCTGGACCAGAAATACGTGAAAAAGGGGTGAAGAGGCACTTGGAGCGTTGAGGCCAAGGCTATCGCTTCCTTGGCCGTGGGCATGCTCTTAAACGGGTCGGTTAAGAAGGCTTCAAGGCGAGAGACGGAAACCTCTGCGGCCGCCGCAGCTTTTTCTACACTTCCGTCAAAATCTCGTTGAACGACTCTGCGAAGTTCTTCATGCCACCACTCTTCAGTCAGACCAGACGGAAGAAGGGGCTTGTTGTTGTACAAAAAGTCGCCAAAGCCTACGAGTATATCTCCCAGAAACAGAATCTTGTCAATCAAGTTCTTTATCTGCTCAAATTTTTCCAGCGAAACGCGAACCACTGAACCATCTCTCAACCGCACAACTGGAGGCTCTATGGAGTCCACGGGGAGCACGACTCCTGCCTTTCCCGGTCCCTCGATGCGCAGTTGGGTGCCTGCTGCTAGGAAGTTGTCAAGAATCGTCATGGTTGCCGGGTGAACGCCCACCGCCGCTAGGCCAGTGTTTCTGGCCCTTCCGTAGCGAAGCCGGAATCCTCCGCGTCTGGATGGAAATGAGAATATTGGGCGGCCTGCGATGATGTCTTTCATGAACCCAGCTGTCTTTTTCTCCTCGATTTCTCTGATTCTCCTCAGCCAGTCCCAACCCTCAATCCCTAGCTTTTCCACGATCGTCCAAACCTTTGCGGAACGCCCCACAACCCCGTCGTTCACAACGCGTAGAGCCCCGCCGCGTATCCTATTGGTTTCGATGCGAGGTAGGTTGCGGAAGGATGAAACTTCAATTGGATCAGATTCTGTGCCTGTAACCTCTACGGGGATGAACTGGAGAGATTTCGTCAGCTCCTCATCTGAGACGTGATACTGAAACCGAGCGACGGCTCTCTCAAACAACCGCACCTCCTCAATGAAACGCTTAATCTCTTCCTCGGTGGGTTTGTAACGGTCCAATCCAAGCAAACGACGAACAAAGTCTCCAACCACTAACGTTAGGGCTTGCTCTGTGCCTCCGGCAGAGCGCACCGGACCGGCAAAGTAGATAGCGAGATAACGGCTTCGATCAGGGTTGTACTTGATGGCTACCCGCGACACTCCTTGCAAAGGGGCGGCGGTGATACCTTCAGTTAGTACGGCGAGAGCGGTTCTTATCGCCTGTTCGGCTGCCTCACGCGCGTCCATGTGCCCAAACTTTCCGTAAACGATTTCCTCAGCTATCTTGAAGGCGAGCTCCTCCCGCGGTAGTTTCTTGCTCAAGTCTCGTATGCCCTCAGCTACGCCTGGGGGGCCAACTAAACCCTCAACAAGTTCGGCTAGATCCTTCGCCACCTTGGGTTCAGGACTTAATGCAGGGTCCAGCCCCTTTTCTCTCACCTTTCTCGCAACGTCGTACACGCTTTCAAGCTGTTCTTCTAAAGCCGAACTGTATTGCTGGTATTCTCTGCTCATCTTGACGCCCAAAAGCATCTCCTTCAGTACAGTCTCATAAGGCTGATATTGAATCTTTTCATCACAAATGGATAAATGACGAAGCCCACCCTGTATGAACCCAGCACAAAACGATTGTGAAACACTTCTCCTTAGGTCGCCCTGTGGCTTTCTGATAGGCGTCCTCCGCAGTTTGCCCCCTCTTTTCGACACAGCTTTTGCATCTGCTGTGTCTCTGGTCAGAAGGGCCGTCGCATTGAGCATAATTCAGAAGCAGAACCTCACCCAAGCCTCGAATAGTTGTCCACGCGTACTCTCGCTCATCTATTGCGGCTCGAAATCCGGCCAAACATCGTATAGGTTAGGGCGACCAAGAGCGTTTTTCAAGGCGCCAAAATAGTGCTCAAAAGCTGTCATCACACGCCCCTCTACCCAGTTTTTGTACACCTCACCAGTTCTCTAATCACACTTCTCACTCTCTTCCCCTCCTCTACAACAGTCCCAGTGACAACGACGTCCGCTCCTGCGTCCACCGCCTCCCTCACCTGACGACTGGTTCTTATTCCTCCGCCCACGATCAGGGGAATGCTCACGAACTCCTTCACTGCTTTTATCATGCCGTTTTGTGGGGGTTGTTTGGCTCCAGATCCAGCCTCCAAGTACACGAACCGCATACCGAAGTACTGAGCAGCTAACGCGTGCGCAGCAGCGAGCTCAGGTTTGTTAGGCGGAATCGGGCAGGCCCGTCCCACGACGCTAACCGCGCTACTCTCTCCAACGATTATGTAACCGAGTGGGATGGCTTCTAGGCCAAACTTTTTGATTAGGGGAGCCCCCAAAATTTGAGCCCCAGCGATGAAGTAGGCGTCTGAGGAGTTGAGGAGAGACATGAACCATATGGCGTCGGCGTGTCTGCATATTCCAGTGATGTTGTTGGGGAAAAGGATCACTGGGATCTTCACTGCGTTCTTTATCGCTTTCACAACGTCATCCAAGTGGGAAGTCGAAGTAAGAGTGGATCCACCAACCATGATAGCTGCTGTCTCGCAAGACTCAACCTCACGAGCTATTTTGGACGCGGACTGAGGAGTCACCTTTTCAGGGTCAAGCAGAGTGATGTGAATAGCCCCATCTTCCTGAATC
>CAYGCU010000070.1:0-4247 GCA_964348475.1 uncultured Candidatus Bathyarchaeia archaeon | reverse complement strand
AGAGGATCAGCAAGACTGAAGCCGTCACCAGCTTGATTCCCTACAAGGTTCCCACTAGGATAGGTCCCTCCGATTACGTTCCCTTCTTAGGTGACAAAAAAATCTGTTATATCTTTATCAAAGGCAGGAAATTCGGAAATCAGCCCGTCACGGTTAAGGCGAAACTGGAGGTAGAGGATTCTCCAAACAGCGCCGGAGTGGTAATAGACGTAATAAGAGCGGCGAAGCTGGCTCTTGATAGGGGAATAAGAGGTCCCTTAGCCAGCATCTCTTCGTATGCGTTTAAGCATCCACCAGTTCAGGTTCCGGACGATGTGGCAAGGAAATGGGTTGAAGATTTTGTAACTGGAAAACGTGAACGTTAAAGGAGGTAATTGAGGCTTTCTCTTCATTGGTCTTCAGCGGGTTTCCAAAGCTTTTGTGACCCTACTTTGGGTTGTGTATTACTTTGACACTTCAACGTCAATTGGGGATGGAATATTTCTTGATAGCCTTGCCAGCGTGAAGTGCTATCAAAGGGCTCCTACCTGGGTTTGTGACTAGGGAGGCTACACGTTTCCTTAAGATTCGCCTAGCGTAGCAGATTTCGGCGTCCGTTCTGAAGATAGGCTTATCTGTGCAATCGGAAGGGTTAAACTGTTTTCACGAATACTATTGGCAAAAATGGCCAAATTTCAAAGATATCAAGACTGGAGTATTGTAAGTGACCGTTATTCTGACCTAAACATATGTTATACTCTCATCTGGAAGAAAACTAAGTATATCTCCAGTTGTATTTTAGATTTAAGTCTAGTTATCTTTTGGGTTCCAAGAAGTCTGTCAGCAAGAGTATTCCTTGAATCACCAAGAACAGTCCGACTATCCATACGAGAAGAGTTGGAAACAGTATGACCAGTATTCCGCAGATGATGCATAGCATGGCTAATAAAGGCTTTGAAATCGTTATTCCTAGTTTCTTCAAATTTCTATCTACATAATCAGCCATAGACATTTTCTCCTAATTCAAGAACGTGCGATGTTGGGCCTCTTAAAAATTGTGAAGCAAAAATCAATAATTGTAGTATGCGGGCGCATGTGTAACAGACTCGAAAAACTGAGCAACAAGCAAGATTTTTGAGACGTAAGATAGATAACCGAGTAGCCACTCCCAATGCATGCATGCCTCGCAGAAAAAGAAGGCTAGATTGAGCGTTTGTTCAAATGCAAAAGATTCAAAGGACGGGAGTTTCAAATGCCTTCCAATGACAAGAATACTATTCGAAGAATTATTCGTAGGAAAAAGTCTGGCTACGCTATAGGCTTCACACTCTGTCTTATCGGATTGATATTTCTGTCTGCAGTATTGTGGAAGGCGTGGCCCAACGTGTCTGCCTCACATGATGTGTTCTCAGCTTTGGAGTCTTATCTCTGGACAAAACAGTTTGACTTTGGCTTCGGTATTGGTTTGAAACTGATGCACCTAGCCATCATGGGCGCAGCTGCACTTTTTTCAGGAATTTTCGTTCTAGCGTTAAGCCGACAAGTCTTCTTTGTTTCTGGAGAAAACGTTTTGTTAAAATGCCCTTATTGCAAAAACAATTGGAAGGCAAGGCGAGCAAAAGGGTTCGCTGAATGCCCCTATTGCCGACAATTCGTCCAACCAGCAGTAATGCGCCCGAGATATCCCGCAACATAAACTTTCACTGCCATCCCTTCCTTTTCTTAGATAAATTGTGTGAAGAGTCGTTATCCATTCCTTACGGATTGCGCCTAGGGGGAAGGGGTCTTGCTGGAATGTTTAGTTGCCTTTGGATCTCCTTGGCTAGAGCTACAGCGTCTCCAACTCTGTAGTTATCGGTTATCACGAGTTTCGGTTTGCTTTCTTTAACGTATCGAATCAGCCCTTTGAAGTCGGAGTGGTCGCTTAAGGCAACCACGTACTCGTTCTCAGCTGTTCTGCGGTAGGGGCCTTCGAACTCCCACCCGCTCATGCAGATGCGCAAAGCATCTTTTCCAACGTACCGTCGGGAGCCCATATGATAGAAGGCAACGTAGGGCTCACGCCTCTGCACCATCAACTGAGCCTCTTCACCGCCAGACAGCAAGTACCTTCCAAGCCTCATACCGTGCCTCTCGCAGATCTTTGAAACCCTGAAGACTTTCTCCGGAACCACAAAAGGAACCCTAACCTTGGCTCTGTGCAGGATCTCCATGACCTCCTGAATCTTACCGTGATAGCCGAAAAGATAGACAGGACCCTTCTTCAATCCCTGCTCCACCAACGAAACGAGGATGCTCTTCACCGTCTTTTTGAAGGGTCTAACGCGAGAGGGGTTTCCGTAGGTCGTCTCTATGACTAGGATGTCGCTTTCAATGATCGGCGTTTCAGGCAGTCGAAAGTCGCTGGTGTACAGAATCCTTGCTCCCTCAGCGTCTTCTACGAGAACTTGGGCCGCACCTAAGATGTGATCCACGTAGTGCAGCGTCAACCGTTCATCCCCGTACGCGAACTCCTCCTCATACCTGAGTGTCTTCACTTCCCCAGTCATCAAGAAAAGTGGTCCTTTCAAAACATCGATCAGGTGCTTGGTGGCTGGAGTCATCACCACCGCCTCACAATTTTCTAGGCTCTCTCGCAAGCCAGGCAAGTGATCGGAGTGGGCGTGAGTGACCACTCTCAGAGGTCTGACCTCGTCAAACGCATCACAGGCTACGTACTTCCCTAAGAGAACTGCTCCTCTCGTGGTCACGGCGGCTTTCAATGACATAAAGGATGCCTGGGTGTAGTTTTAGGGATGATGGTTTTAAACGATTTTCGGAACATCCTTGCGCAAGTTTGGATAGTGAGAAGTCTATGGTGGACAGGGAGCAGCAAATGTGAGGGACGAGTTTGGTCAAGGAAAGCGATGTCGCGGGATTCCTGAAGGATCGTAAGGGTAAAGCCTCACTGCAGGACATGTGCGCGCATACGGGAAACCGACGAGTACACGAGTGGTTATGCTTTGAGGATTCCAAAGATCGTTCGATTTCGACCAGACAAGAAAATTGAGGAAGTCGAGAGCGTAGAGAAGCTGCACAAGTTGTATGAAATGCAGTATGACAGACACCTATTCCAGAGCTTGCAAAACATTTCTTGTAATAACAATTATGTCTTTGATTTTTTCAACGTGCCAACTGAGTTTAGCTTTCAGAAAGAACCTCTAAGACAGCTCTCAGGAGGATTTCTGTTCTATCTTCAACTGATTGATGTTCCCAAGCTTGCAACCACCCAGTCTCTGTTAAGATATCAGAAATAACCTGTGCCGATGCTGCTTCAACATCCCTATATTTTGCGACCGCGAAAATTGCGGATGTTTCCATATTCACGGCTAAAACACCAGCATTCTTGAATTTTCGAAATTTGCCACGTGTTTCTCTGTACACTCCATCCGTTGACCATACGGGACCAACAAAATGTTTGATTTTTCTTCCATTTAGACTCTTAATCAGCTTATCTCTTAATCGCACAGAAGACTCAACCCTCACTTTTGGTGAAAGGTAATGGTTAGAGGTTCCTTCATCACGGACTGCCTCGGTTACGACAACTATGTTGCCTGGTTGAAGAAAAGCCTGCAATCCTCCAGATAGGCCAACTTCAAAGATCATCTTTGCGCCGCATGCAATTGCTTCTTCTAATGTCATAGCAGCGGCAGGTGCACCTATCCAAAAGCGGCCGAGCCCAATTTCTACATCTTTAAATCGTCCGATGCAAAATGGTTGACTTTCGCCATACATCCACCAGTCAACACACCTGCCACCAATTAGCTTCTTTGCATATTCATATGCGTGGCCTTGATAAGTCATCAAAAGGCGTTGAGGAACTTTTATGGTGTCCGCTGAAACTTTCTCACTTTCAGCCACGTAACGAATAAAATCGGATGGTGTGAAAACGGCTTCATCCTCGCCCAAGATTGATACCCCCCAAAAGCATGATCAAACATCTCTTGTAAGGTTTTCTTTTTTAGAACTCCATGAGAAATAAGAACTCGTAAAGTGCATACGGCAATTGCCACATCAGTTTTTCCACAAAATAGAAGTATCATCAAAAACTTGTGTTTTTATTTTTTCTCTAAATTATTTTTCTTCCTCTGACTCTGAAATATGTTGGGCGGTAAGGTATTTTTGATGTTGAGTAGTATTGTTTTTTCCGCAGTCCCAAGGCGATTTCAACGAGTTCGGTCATAGTTTTATGCGTGAACCCCTGGGCCGGATTTCCCCAACGTATGCCT
>CAYGCU010000069.1:1480-4264 GCA_964348475.1 uncultured Candidatus Bathyarchaeia archaeon | reverse complement strand
TCATCCTATCTTCTTCGGTCATTTGTGCCATTTGTTGCATAGCTTGCTCAAATTTATCCGTAACACCACCTCCACGAAATGCGTTCACGTATCGAATATTTAACGTTATGTTGCTGTTGCGTCACAGTCACATACATTTAAAAGCTACAATTCTTTAATGAAAGCGCCCTCGTTTGGTTGGGATTCTTGATGAAAAGATTCAGAAAAAGGAAAAATAGTTTGTTCGTCATGTTGTTTTTGGGTTTGACGGCAATTGCTGGTTTTCAAATCCATCCCGTATTGGCTGATGTGCCGAGTGTGTCAAGCCTCGAACCTTGGACAAGTGGAACTGGCACTATTTTGAATATCACGGTTAGACATTCTTCACCCACAAGCAGTCATTATGTGAATAAAGTTGAAGTTGACGTAGATGGAGCTGTTCACGACATCGACCTTACGCCTCAATCAACTGTGACCTTCGTTGCGCAATATAATCTGGGGGAACTCGCAGATGAGCCGACGGTTCGAGCTAGAGCACATTGCACCATACATGGTTGGAGTAGCTGGTCCAATTCTGACCAACTCTCCGATTCTTCGTCAATCCCGCTACTTCCAATCTTAGCAATCGTATCGGTTTTGGCAATTGCAGCAATTGTACTCCTGCTCTTAAGGTCCAAGGTTTATGGTTCAAAGAAGAAAAACATTTGAAAGTCAACCGAAGGCTTACGCCGTTTGAAAGACTTGCTTGCAATTCATGGCAAGACTTTTAGAGATTATTAAATCAATAATTAAAGGAAGGTTGGGGTTTAAAATTGGGCCTTTTCAACATAAACGCTCCGCTTCTATCTGACTTGAATCTATTGTTTCAAATTTCGATTTTTGTTTTTCTAGTTGTGGGATTTCTGGTTGTCAAGCTTAGGCGCGGGTTTATGAAACATGGAGCATTAATGGGCATTGCTCTTGTATTAAACACTGTTTCTATAGGTGTTGTTATGATGCCTTCATTACTAAGTTTTAGGGGCTTGTTTTCAATGCCGTTCACTCGTCCTGCATGGTTAGTAATTGTACACGCCATTACGGGAAGCTTGGTAGAAATACTAGGAGTCTGGCTCGTGGGCACATGGACGTTCCGCCGTCACGAGATTAAAGCTTGCGCCAAAAAGAGAAACATCATGCGAGCTACAATCCTTTTGTGGTTAGTAGAGCTGTTTCTAGGCATATACGTCTACATCATGTTATATTTGCCTATATAAGCGGGCGCATGGATTAGATGATTGATGAGTATCGAGAACGCACAAACAATAGCAAGGTTCGCCCTTAGACGCCTATGAGCCCGTACCTTCCCCTCTACCTCTTTGTCCTCAACTTTCCGTGTAATAGCAAGACTCCGATTGAGTAGCCATGGAACTCACCTGCATGGTCAGAAAGACTCTTTTCCTTAGCTGGAAGACGGTTCTTTTAGATGCCTGATTAGTTTTGGCATAAGTTCGATTCCGTGGAGCAAAACGCCTAATTCTCCTTTCCTGCATTCATTTTCTGTGAATTTCTGAACCTTGTCGCCTCGAATTTTGTTGCCTGATATGAGAACGGGCACGGGGTCGTCGCTATGAGCTTTCAGCCTGCAAGGTGTTGAATGGTCCGCCGTGACGCAGATGACATAGTCTTCCAAGTTTATTTTTTGAAGCATTTTTCCGAGAAAGTGTTCATCAATGGTGTGGATGAGTTGACTTTTGAGGTTAAAGTTTCCGTCGTGGCCAGGTTCATCAGGCCCCTTTATGTGTATGTAGAAACAATCATAGAGAGGTAACACTTCCAGTAGTTTCTCTACCCTTAGTTTGCAGTCCTTTTCAAGGTCTTTGGATGGAGGCGGAAGGTCTACCATGTGCATACCTGCCAGTTTGGATATTCCTCGTTCCACAGGCATGTCAGCCAGACAAACGAAGCTGTAGCCATATTGCGGGCTGAGGTGGGGAAATTTTTGTAGGCGGTGGCCTGCATCTCTGACGAGAATAACGTTCGCCTTTGGTTTTCCTTCTTTAATGCGTTTCTTGTTTACTTCGTGTTCTTCTAGAACTGTTACGGCTTTCTCCGTGAATTCGTTGATGAGGTTTGCTGACATCCTCGCTTCTTCTGTTTTGTCCAAGGGTTTACATCTTTTTAGAACCATTTTGGCTTCGGGATTTACCACGCCGATGCCTTGGATTCTGGTGTAGGCTGGATCTGTGTTAGTTATGTTACCTGAAAGTTTTTTGTCCTTGCTTCTTATGACTAGGGCTCCCCTGTGGCCTAAAGTGTTTTTAAAATGGAAACTACATGGATAAGATGTTAATTCTATCTGCTCGTTTATGACTCTAGCCAGTTCTGTGGCTTCCTCTGTAGTAAGGCTTCTTCCTACCCTTCTATCAATGATCTTGTTTCCAGCACCTAACGTCGCGAAGTTGCATCTCAGAGCTAGCTCGCCATTCTTCATGGTAAGGCCTGCTCCGAGGGCTTCGAGGACCCCCCTACTTACTTCGTATTTAAAGGGGTCGTAGCCCAAAATTGAGACCACAGCTACGTCGCTTTCCGGTGCTATACCTTTGGCAACCGTATACATTATTCCTGTTTTTCCAGCTTTGGCGAGAAAATCCATGTTAGGCGTATCGGCAGCCTCAAGAGGAGTCTTATTTCCTAATTCTTTAATTGGCATGTCACCCATGCCGTCAATGACCACATAAATCAACTTCAAAGTAACGCTCTCCAACGCAATTGTAATAACAACTACAATTTAAATTGCAACTAGGAACGTCGTAGTTCATTTAATTG
>CAYGCU010000069.1:0-1380 GCA_964348475.1 uncultured Candidatus Bathyarchaeia archaeon | reverse complement strand
CCGTTACATGTAGTTGTATGACGTATGTCATAGCCTTCAGATGAGGCGATCCAAAACTGTCCCCCCGAAAAACCTCGAACTACTATCTGATGAAAACAAACAGAGTGACTGTTTGGATTCTTCTTCTTTTCATGATTCTGCTTATTGTCACAGGTTACGGACTGACGAAGCCCAACCTGATCTATTCTTTGACAGGTGGCATAATCAACTACCGGAGCGCGTCTTACTTTCACACACTGCTGGACGTGCCTCTTTTGATTCTTTTGCTAATACATGTAATAATCGAAATCAAGTTTTCGCTAATGCGATGGGGATTCAAGAACCAGAAACTGCTGAACTTGCTCATGCTTATGCTAGGATCCATCTGTCTAATTCTAATCGTCTATGTGGAGGCTGCAAGCACGTGATCAAACTCAACAGAACAGAGAAGATCGCAACCTTCTGCGTCTTGGCCGTTGTGATACTAGCGTCAGGCCTAACACTCTCACATTGGCTTTCTAACGATTCTTTGTTCAGTCCGCAATTGCCGCCCGAAGGCACTGAACCGGCGAAGGTTAAGGTTGGCAATGAGGTGTTCACATTCGATCCGACCAGGGTAGATACCGTAAGACCTGACCTTTTCAATCCAGGTTACTTCTCGATGTTCGATGTGCTAGTTCATCTAGGTGAGCAGGATACGATAGATCTGGAGTACCATTTCGATGACTCAATGAACACTTATGTCATAGATTCCATAAATGGAGAACCTTACTGGTGGTATGAGGCTTATTACGATGGGGGCTGGCGAGAGAATAATGTGTTCAGAGTTGACCATTATCCTTGGAAGGATGGGACGACGCTGGAGTTTTTCAAGACAGACTCATCACGCTTGGAAAATATTTACTCCGTATTCAGCGAGGAAGTGAAGAGACGAAAAAATAGTGGTGATAGGCTTGTGATTCCGAAGGTTATTATAAGGGGGCGCACTTTCACAAAAGAGTTCGAGAACGCTGAGGTGATCCCTCACAACATGAGGAACGATATTTTTACGGAAAATGTCACCACGGCCCTTGATGTGATTATGTCATTGGGAGACCAAGGAAAGATCACTTACGAACTCAAGTGGTATGAGAGCATCGGCACAGCCAGTATAGTTAAAGACTATTGGGTCGAGGCCATAAACTCGGACAAAGCTTATGGTCGGTGCGGATTCGTCTATGAGGCTGGATCGCTTAGCTACAAGGGCTTCACAGGTAACCACATCCATCTACCAACCGATATTAGGGTACTAAACTCCCCTGAATACGTAGAGTTTTTCTGGATATGCATCTAGACGGCTAGGCTAGGGCAACGTTTTTGACATGGGAGGTGGAAATCTTGATTTGTTTGTCAGAAACAACT
>CAYGCU010000068.1:0-4274 GCA_964348475.1 uncultured Candidatus Bathyarchaeia archaeon | reverse complement strand
AACGGAAGTCTAAGAAACATCGAATCGTGGCTTGACAACGAACATTTCAAGTTCATCAAAGGAGACTTGAAAGAGCCGCAGACATCAGAAAAGGCGGCAAAGGATGCCGAATTGGTGTTCCACCTCGCCGCGAATCCTGAAGTCCGCGTTGGAGAAACTGATCCCTGCATCCATTTTGAAGAGAATCTGATAGCCACCTTCCGCCTCCTTGAGGCCTTGAGAAAACAAAGGTCCGCGAAAGCGATCGTTTTCACATCTACGTCCACAGTTTACGGTGAAGCACTCATGCTGCCGACACCTGAGGATTACGGTCCTTCGATTCCAATTTCAACGTACGGTGCCACAAAGCTAGGTTCTGAAGCACTCATAAGCGCCTACGCTTACACATTTGACTTACGCGGTCTCATTTTCAGGCTGGCAAACATCGTTGGACCCAGAGGAACGATCGGAGTCATCGTGGACTTCGTCAACAAACTGAGGGCGAATCCGAAGCATCTTGAAATCCTCGGAGACGGATCTCAGAAGAAGTCCTACCTCTACGTGGACGACTGCATAGACGCCATCTTCTTAGCGACAAACGGATTCTTGAGCAGTAACGAAAGGATTAAAGTCTATAATATAGGCTCTCCTGACAGCGTCACTGTGGCAAGGATAGCCGAAATCGTGGCAGAGGAGATGAGCCTTTCAGACATAGACTTCGTTTTCACAGGCGGCGTGAACGGAGGGAGGGGATGGAAGGGAGACGTGAAAACCATGCTTCTCTCAACAGAGAAACTGCTCAAACAAGGTTGGAGACCAAAATACGGAAGCGAAGAAGCTGTTCGATTGGCAGCTAAGAAGCTGGTTGGAGGTCATGCCAGCTAAGATAAGCGCTGGAATTCCGGCGTATAACGAGGAGAAAACAATCGGGCGACTGCTCAAGACCCTTCTTAATCAACCAATGGACGACGTTGTTCTCGAAGAGGTAATTGTCGAAACAAGCGGCTCCACCGACAGCACCGACACGAAAGTGAGAGAAATGATCCGATCGGACTCAAGGGTCAAGATTATCTCGGGGAGAGGGAGAAGAGGGAAATCCGCAACTCTGGACAAGATTCTTCGGCATGCTGAGGAGGAAGTGGTTGTGTTCATCGATGGAGACGTGTTTTTGGGAGATAACTGCGTTTCTGCTCTTTTGAAGCCGCTTCTTAGTGACAATAAGGTTGGGGTTGCAAGTGGGACCGTGTTATCTAAGATGGAAGAAAATAGTTTTTTCGGTTTTTTCTCACATTTTATTCGAGAGCAGCACTGCGAGTTGTGTACCCATCTGACTAAAAGGAATATGACGCCTAAGGTTGACGGCACGTTCTATGCGGTCCGCAAAAGTGTCGTAGAAGGGTTTCCAACCCATGTGGTTTCTGATGATGAATACGCTTCTTGGCGCGCTCAAAGCAAGGGTTACAAGGTTGTATACGTACCGGACGCGGTGGTGTATACAGAAGACCCCTCCTCTTTCAAGGGTTTCATCGAATGGCAAAAAAGGATAATCGCTGGCCAAATGTACATGAAAAAACACTTCAAGTACGTGGTCCCTACCACCAAGGCTTCGGTTCTTTTGCCAATTTTCCTCAAGTTAACTCGAAAACATTGGAGGAGGGTTCATCGCATCTTGGCTTTGTTACTGTTGGAGTTCGTCTCTCTGATTCTTTCTTTCAGGATGATCTTCCAACACAAGGTTCCCTACATATATGGTTGAGTTCACGCCGTCAAGTTTTGAGTTGTCAACTAACCTCTAATGTGGGTTTTGAAGCTCGTCTTTAGGGCGGTGAGGACGTTTCTGGGTGAGAGAACGGGGTGACTAAACTTTGTTTTTACAGCGTCAATTGTTTCACCCAAGATCTGAATCCGCTCTATGTCGATCTCGCCGACTCCAGCCTTATGGGCCTTCCACAAGGGTTCAACTCCATAGGGGTTGATACCCATGATTTGGCAACAGACCGCGTCAACTGTTACAGGATTTAAGCCTGAGATTATCAATCCCAAATTCACAGGCTCTCCCTGAATGGGACCCAGTCCCTGCATTCCAACTATTCCGTCCACGATAATCAAGTCTTGGCGGATGGTGCGGTTAAGAAACACCAGAATTTCCATCAGCTGGCTGTGGAGGTTTGGCTTTTTCTTGTTCCCTAAAGTCCCAAACATGTTCTTCATTGATATTGTGATGAACGTGTGCTCAACGTTGCACGTTTTAACCTTCGGTGCGTTAATGAAAAAGTCAGCTTTCAACACCGTTTTGGGAATCTGAAGGGTGAGCCCCCCAACTTCGCCCTCCTCGAAGTCATCCTCACTTAAGTTCAGGAACTCAACGTTGCATTTTTCAATCAAATCCATAACCCCGCTTTTTCTCACCCGCCAGTCCGCGGTGCCAGAGTGGCTATCTGACTCAACAACTATTACGTTCTTGGTCCTCCGCTTCACAATGTTAATAATTGCCTCCAACACCCTCGGGTCTGTGATAACCATGTTTTCAACGTTCTTGTGGTAACAAACGTTCGGTTTAATCACAACTGAAGCGTTTTTCTTGAAGTTTAGGCCCCCAAGCAACTCGATGGACTTTTCAACGGCTCCTTCGATAGCTTCTTCCGCCTGCACTATCACAGCTTTCTCTCTTCCGATCGGCGAGTAAGGACTCTCTTCGTAGAGGGTCATAATTTCGGACAGCGTTCTAACGAGTTCAATGCCATTGTCAATGGTTACCCGCTCTCTTTCTGTTTCGTCGACACACTTGACGAAATGTAGATGCTCATTCAGGTAGGAGGGATGCTTATTTCGAAAGACATCTAAGTATTGGCGAAGCCTCTTACCTATGTGTATTGTTTTAGCTTCTCCTTCCTTCACTACGGTAAGGTTGTAAGGCGTCTTGAGCAAATCCATCTTTATCTGTCCCAAGTCACCGGTTACCTCAAATTTTAGTCCAGGAATGAAACCTGCCCACTTGGCGGAGAGGCTGGCTGCAATACCGCTCGTCAACTTGGCTTCCACGCTTACATCGTCAACCACGGTGTGCCCTTTTCTAAGAGGGTCCAGCGAAACAATCTGTTCCAACGGTCCCCCCACCTCGTGGGCTAAGTAGATGACATGGGGAAGTTGATCCTCGATTACCCCTCCCTTAGCGTGGATGCGAAAATCGGTTTTCGCCCCGTAAAACGTGAGGTTTGACGCTGTGCAGCCTTGAATTTTCTGTACGGTTCCGATTTCTCCTTTTTCGATAAATTGTAGAGCTTGTGCAAAGCATGGGGTGAAAATGAAGTTGTGAGCTGGCATCAAAACTAAGCGATTTGATGAATGCTTCCCTTTCGCTTCCATTTTCTTTTTGATGGCTAGTCCTTGCTCGACGGTGGTGACGATTGGCTTCTCGCAGAAAACGTGTTTGGCATGGTTGATGGAATCCATAACGATTTGGAAGTGGGTGTCTGGTGGTGTGCACACGTAAACCGCTTCTACGTCGGCTTTCTCCAGCATACCTCGATGATCGGCGTACCCCTCATCAACGTGAAACTTTTCCAAGTTCTTGCTTAGCCGTTCGTCATTCGTGTCGGCGGCAGCAACTACCTCCACTCCCTCAATCTTCTCAAGTAGAGGCAAGTGAACCGACGTCGCAATCTTTCCACAGCCAACTATACCCACTTTCATCCAAATCGCTCCCGCTAAGAAACAACACGCACAGATTTAAACAAACGAACCGTAATCTCTTCTCCGGCTTTAATAAACTGTCGACTCTCCTCTACCTCAACGAAGCCATCGGCACCCGCCAACGTGGTTATGGCACCGGATAACCCCAAAGCAACCGGTGAGGCAATCAACCTGCCCGACGTGTCCCTAGAAAGGCTCACCATAACGAAGGTTCGGCGTCCCCGTGCAGGAAATATCTTTGCTGAGGCAACAGCCTTAACAGTGAGTGGAGTTTCCTCTCGCCTTCCAGCCATTATGAGGATCAAGGGACGGACGAGCAGGTGAAACATTAGAAGGGAGGATGTTGGGTGACCAGGCAGGGAGAAAACTGGTTTTCCGTTGACAATCGCTATGGTTGTGGGCTTTCCAGGTTTCACGGCTATCCTGGAAACAATCACGCCGGGTTCGCCCAACGCCTTTAACACGTGCGGAACGACATCGGTAGGTCCAACTGAAACTCCACCAGAAGTCACAACGACGTCCACCGAGTCTAAAGCTTCTGCAAGGGCCACTTTAAGTCGACTCGTTTCGTCTGGTACGATTCCCCAACTAAGGGCTTTTCC
>CAYGCU010000067.1:0-4291 GCA_964348475.1 uncultured Candidatus Bathyarchaeia archaeon | reverse complement strand
GCCTCAGCTGCGTGCTCAGACGTTGGGGTTGGACCCACAAAAGTCAGTGACGTCATCATTGTATTCAAATCTTACGTAACCCGAGTCGGCGCAGGCCCGCTCCCAAACGAATTGCCGTGGGAGGAAGCTGAGAAGAAGGGATGGTCTGAAATCGCCACCGTAACAGGGAGGAGAAGGAGGGCAGCTCCATTCAATTATGAACTGGCAAGGAGGGCGATCATGTTAAATGCAGCTACGCAAGCGGCAATAACGAAGATCGATGTGTTGTTCTCAGAGTGCAAGGGAGTCAAGTCTTACGAAGGGCTCTCGCAAAGAGCAAAGAAGTTCATCGAAAACGTCGAGAAGGAAATCAAACTGCCAGTGACGCTTATCGGAACAGGTCCAGACGCGTGGGAAATTGTGGATAGAAGAGAGGAGTTCAGAAAAGTTTGAACCAACGGAAAATGTTTTGCTCGGAAACCCTTGGAGGTTAAAAACCATTATCTAGACAGGCGATCTGACACTTCGATAATTTTAACACTGCTGTAACGATAAAATTTAAGAGCGAAAACACGTCACGTTGAAGAGGCTGTGGGGTATATCATGTCATGCACGATAGTTTGTGGTGGTTTCTGGGGTGACGAGGGAAAAGGGAAAGTTGCCTCTTACCTGAGTTCTACAGACAAACCGGACGCCGCCGTGAGGACCGGAGTTGGACCAAATGCGGAGCATGGCTTCATCTTCAAAGGGAAAAGATATGATCTCAGACAAATCACCTGCGCATTTGCATGCGAAACCGCGAAACTATTCATTGGAGCGGGAGTACTAGTCAATCCAGAGATATTCCTTAAAGAAGTTGAGGAGACAAAAACGCAGAACAGAATTTGGATCGACAGACAATGCGGCATAATCGAAGAGAAGCACATAAGAGCTGAGCATTCATCCGAGCACTTTACAGGCAAGATAAAGACCATGGGGATGGGTTGCGGGCCGGCTAATGCAGATAGAGCGAATAGAATTCTTAAGATCGCGGAGGAGATCGACGAACTTAAGCCATTCCTAACAAATGTTTCAGATGAGTTAAACGATGTCTTGGATATGGGTGGAAGTGTCCTGATTGAGGGATCACAAGGCTGCAGCCTATCGGTGTTCCATGGCACATACCCCTATGTGACATCAAAGGATACAACGGCCAGCAGTCTTGCCGCCGACGCGGGAATAGGACCGTTGAAAGTCAACGATGTCGTCGTTGCCTTTAAATCCTATGTAACGAGAGCCAGCCCAGGACCATTAGCAAACGAGTACTCGTTTGAGGAGATTAAGCAACTCGGCTTAGAAGAAGCTGAGACCGCCATCGTGTACGAGCGACCAGGTGGAATAAGGAGGGTTGGACGCTTCGACTTTGAAATAGCAAAAAGAGCTCTGAGACTGAACAGCGCAACCCAGATCGCGTTAACGTGCGTAGATAAACTTTATCCAGAGTGCCGTGGTGTCAAACGTTATGAAAATCTGAGCGCCAAAGCCAAGGATTTCATCTCGAATATCGAGGCAAAGGTCAAGGTTCCAGTTACATTAATCTCAACGGGACCAGCAACTCATGAAACCATAGACTTGAGAGAAACAAAGCTCTAAGCCATAAGCTACCTTAACCAGAAGAAGAAGGGCAGTCCCCTTCAATCATAAGCTAACCAGAAGAGCTAAAATGTTGAAAGAAAACACACATGCTCCCTTAACCAAAATCGAAGTGCTAGTTGAAGAGCTAGCTCTATGAGGCTAGACGAACATGTCTACTTTCGTGATTAAAATCTCTGAATTTCGTGGCAAGAATGATGAAAACGTAAATGACCTTGCAGAATTTCTAGAAGGCAAGATAGACGCAAAAATAGACGTTGCACGCAGCGAGATCACCTTAAACTATGAGAACGGAGGGGAGGTGCCCTCGAAAACCTATCTGCGAGTTCTTCTTCGAAAATTTCTACACAAGGCAGATCTAAAAGAAGAGTTTCGCGTGATCTCTGGAAGAGAAAATGACTTCATCATAAAGGAAAGAAAGGAATAATGTTACTTTTCACAGAACAGTGTCCAAGAGCGGGCAAAACTAGCAAGCACCTGTGAGCAGTGGCCATCCAAACTAAACCCGAAGGATACGCCGCCTTCGACTGCTTTACGCAAGCTTTAGGGAGAGAGAAGCTTCGTGGGCGATTAGCCGTTGGTCTTCAGCTATTTGGTTAACTATACTCTTAACGAGTTCCTCATCACGTGCCGCTCTTCCAACCACATGTAGCCTGCCTTTTGTCATTGAGGCGATAAACTCAGCTACGGCGAATCCATAGGTTTCTCGTCCAAAGAAGTGGGGGTTTGTGTTCACGACAATGGTGTGAACTCTCTCTCTTCTGATCATTTTGGAAACAGACATAACGTCTTTCACGGCCAGATCCTCATACTGCCTAGTAGCGATACTAACCACGTCGAACTTGCGGATTTCGCTTGTTTCTATGCTCCTTGAAAGCGGCACGTTGGCACTCCCATCAGTTATGATCACCATGACCGGTATCGTCGACGAGTCCCTTCGCTTGGTCTCCTTCAGAACCTCTAATGCTTTTAACATTCCTGCTGCCAAGGGAGTGCCGCCGCTGATCCGCAATCCCAAGAGCCTCTTTGCTACAACCCGAAGATTTGTTATCGGGTGCTGAACAACAACTGCTCCGGTTTCTTTGAGTCCCACGATTCCCACCCGGTCTCTATATCTGTAGGCGTCTCTGTGGAGTTTTAACAAGGCTTCCTTCACGCTCTCAATGCTAAACAACATTGATCCGCTTAGGTCCAAAACTAGGATAATGGTCATCGGAGCCTTGTAGAGCCTCACCTTCTCGCGCACATCTTCGAAGCATACCTTGAGCGCCATCTCAAAGGGTTTCTCCCTGTTTCTCTGGCTCCTCGCCGCAACCCTTATCGTGGCTGGAAGGTGGATATCCTTCGGTTTGTCGTGGGGGAGTCTCCATCCAAAGGGTCTACCACGGTGAAGGGTGGTCACCGTTTCCGCCCTTTTCCCAGCGTAACTGCTAAGTGTCCTAGGAAGAGGTTTCCCCACGCTGAAAAAGAGCTTGAAGGGCGCGAGAACGCTTCCCTTGATCTTGGTGAGAACGGAAAAGCCCTTATTCACTTCTGGTGATTTTGACGCGCGACTAACCGACGGAATTCCCCTATCTTGGCCTAGGCCAATCTCTTCTTTCTGCGGTGACTCGTCTGAGGTAACGGTTGCGCCTCTGATAATGCCCTTTACGGATGGAGCACGCTTTATAACCTTCCTTAGTTTCTTTGCAGCACGATGCACCCGCCCGAAGGTCACTGTACCGAGCAGTCTGTTGAGGGTGGCAAAAGCTTGGGAAATCTTTGACATGAGACCGTGAAGCCTTTCATGTTCCCAAGGGAATTTTTCCTTTTTCGAGTTCTTCTTCTCTTTATACCATAGTATTGCCCGTCCTTTGGGTTCTTTATCGCTTTTTGCCTCTTTGTCGCCTTTGGCCTTATTGCCTTTTGTCGCCTTTGTTTTCTCGTTGTAGCCGGTCTCTTTGATCGCTGTGTTCAGGATTTTCTTGATCTCTTCGGGCGGAGCTGGATCTAAAAAGCCTCCTTCTCTGGTTCTGTGACTTAAAGCGAGTTCGGAGGCCACTAAAATGTCGTCTGGGGTGACCTCTGTTCTTCCTTCAAACGCCGCGAGGGTACATGCAGCTTTGCTTATCACGATGTCAGGTCTTACGCCGTCGACTTTCAGATCTAAACACGCTTTACACACCGCTTCAAGGAGCTTCTCAGGCATTTGCACCTTCGGCAGGATGTTTCTCGCTTGAATGATCTTGTTTTTTAGTTCTTCTTGTGTAGTCCGATATTTTTCGCGAAACTTTTCAGGACCACTCTCAAACTCGACGTTTCTTCGGACAATCTCCATTCTATCCTTCACTGAAGAGATTTTCTCAGCGCCGGTAGATAGGGGGAAACGATCGAGGAGTTGAGGTCGGAGTTCGCCTTCTTCTGGGTTCATTGTTCCCACAAAGACAAAATGAGATGGGTGGCTTACGGATATTCCCTCCCTCTCGACGACATTCCATCCAGTTGCTGCAGCGTCCAGGAGGTCGTCTGCTATGTGGTCTGGCAACAAGTTGATCTCGTCGACGTAAAGAATGTTTTGATTAGCATCGGCTAGGATGCCAGACTGTAAAGCTTCCACTCCCAGCTTAATGGCTTTTTCCACGTTTAGGCTTCCCACAACCCTGTCCTCAGTGGCTCCGAGGGGAAGGTTAACAATTGTCAT
>CAYGCU010000066.1:0-4298 GCA_964348475.1 uncultured Candidatus Bathyarchaeia archaeon | reverse complement strand
GGCGGATGTCCGCCTGGAACAGAAATAAAAGTTAGAACTGAGCTGCTCCACTACGGGGAGGTAACTCTCCTCGGAACTTTTCACACAACTCCAGCGCACTTTAAGAAAGCACTAAGTCTCATAGCTTCTGGAGCGATAAGGGTAAAGCCGCTGATAACTCGGAAAATGAAACTGGACAAGATAAAAGATGCTTTTGAAATACTAGCCACATCTAAAAGTGATCTAAAAATTGCTATACTTCCTTAGAGTGTTCTGCGAAAAATCAACAAAAAAGAAAGATTCTTCCTAAACTAGAAAACCAAGACTTTTCTAAGCTTCTTTTAAGAGACCTTGATTTTGCGGAAGGAAGGCTTCCGTGCCTCTTATTCACCTTTTAGCTTGGTCATATAAAATTTCAGAATGTCTAAAAGGACTTCTTCAAACACCTTATTGCTGGTGCAGAAAAAAGGGGGACTTGGAGCTACATAGGTTTGCTGAGCTCTTTCTTCCACAAGGGGATGATTACCCTCTTAATCAACATGACGACTCCAAGGGACACAAAGCATAACGGCACTCCAATAATCAACCCTTCTGCAATCCAGACTAGACCTGTGACCAAAATTGGAAAGACAGACATCAAATGAATTACTGGTTCAGGTGCCTCTTTGTCTTCTTCAAATTCCTCGCTTAGGAAGGTTTTGATAGTGGAGTATTGTTCACCGTTTGTTACGTTTTTGCTTGAATTAAACTCGCGAATGGTGATTTGAATAATCACAACCCGCCCGTTTTCATCTATTTTTTGCCTAGTCTCAATTGTAAAAGCGCTTGCGTTTATGGGAGGCAGTTTTGAAACGATTTCGCCACTCCACAATTCGTCTTTGAAGGTCATGTATTCGGTTACTATAAATCCTCCTTTTTCTCTTGTCAGCGCTTCAATGAAGGGAACAACAGTTTCGAAGGTTCCATTTGTGAGTTTTCCCTGAATATCGGCATCCATTATCCGAACACGTTGTGAGGACTCAGAGGTAAAAGCCGACGTGGATTCGAGGCTGCTCGACGAAGGCAGTCCCCAATGACCTTTCGAGCTATCTGCTCGCGGAGGAGTATTATAGAAAATCGAAAGAATAGCAATTGTTAACGCTAGCGCCACAGCAAGTCCTATCTCTTTCTTTGTTGCTTTCACCCCTGACCCCGCATAGAAAAAGAAGCTTCGCCATGTATAATGCTATGTTTTAGAACAGCGTGTACTAAGAATAGTACAGACGATTGGATGCGAAGTGCGGATATGCGCGCGCACCTTATATAATAGAGAACGCCCGTAATTGGGTTTTGGCGAGTCTCTATGTCCGGTGTTTCTTCATCTGATTTGGCGGTAATTGAATCTCAGTTAAAGGGAAAAACCCTACTTGTGTATTGGTATTTGTTAAGGTCTCCCAGTTCTAGGGTGGGCGTCCGTGAGATTCAGCGTTCATTAGGTTTCTCCAGTCCAAGCGTAGCTGCCCACCATCTGGAGAAGCTTCTTTCACTGGGGCTTATTGAGAAAAGCATGATGGGCGAATATTTCTTGGTTCAGGAAGTTAGGGTAGGACTCCTAAGGTTCTTCACTAGGCTGGGTCGTTTCCTCGTTCCCCGCTATCTCTTTTATTCCATATGGCTCTCCACCATGTTCGTCATCTATCTAGCCTTGTACTGGCCAACGGGTTCCATTCATAATATAGCTGCCATCCTTTTTGGCTCCGTAGCCAGCTTCATCTTGTGGTTTGAAACAATTAGACTTTGGAGGGAAAAGCCATTCTGAAACAACGGATAAGAGGTGTTCTAAAACGTGGACTTAAAAGCATGTCGCAACTTCAGTAATGGTGGAGACGAGCGATGAAAAAGATTATGTTATACATTGCAACTGCCGTCTTGCTGGGCACAGTGACGATGGTTGCTCCACTATGGTTGCTTAAACCAAGCTATTATGGCTTAATGGTCTCGTCTCGTGGTGGAGCGAACGCACGTTGGCCCCCACCAGAATTCTTGTGCGCATTAGACGAAGGAGAAACAACGTTTGAGGGAGGGGCTTTGAAGAGAGCGGTAAGTCCTTCAAATCTGCGCTCCACCGGATTGATTCTCATACCGAGCTTACTTCTCGCATTAGGTGTTTCCCTATACCTCAAGAAACGGATATTTTAGCGTCTCTTCTCTACTGTTCTGTTTTTAGTACAGTTTGTTCTAAAACATGGAATTAAATTCCTCAGCGTCCTTGTGGATATTCAGAAATTCAGGCATCAGTGATTGGAGGTACTTGTAAAATTGACCTTAACCGAACTCATGCGAGTGTTACAAGATTTCGGAACTTTCATTGTAATCATTCTGCTAGCCTACGTGGTCTATAGAATAGCAACGCTGGTAGAAGTGATAACCGACAAAATCAAAGGAGAAAAAACTAAAATTTAGAAGAGAAAGGTGGTGAAAACATGAAAAAAATCATCTTTTTCATCGTCTTGGTTACGACAATAGTTGGCGCCTTTGCTGCATTCTATCTCGAAGGGGAGCCCCATTACTATTCATCACTGTCACCATTGAAGAGATTTTCTTCCTATGAGGAGTTGAAAAGTTTTCTAGAAGCAAGCTCACAGGCGCATCCTGGCTACTGGAGTTTTCCCTCACAAACCTTTGGGCTGAGGGCGCCAGCCATGGAGCGCTCCGCTAGTGGGTCAAACGTCCCCGATTACTCGACCACGAACATTCAGGTTGAGGGCGTGGACGAAGCGGATGTCGTAAAGACCGACGGAGAATACATCTATGTTGTCTCTAACAAGAGTGTTATCATTGCAAAAGCATATCCCGCCGAAGAGGCTGAAGTTATCTCCAAGATAGATTTAGATGGAACCATTAATGGAGTATTCATAAATGGGGATAGACTGGCCGTCTTCGAGGATGAAGGATACAGAGTCTACGAAAAGTCCACTTATGAAACACCTCGAACCTTCATCAGAGTTTATGATATCTCAGACAGGACGAATCCCATCCAAGCGAGGAACGTCTCACTCGATGGCTACTACTTCAACTCGAGGATGATAGACGACTACGTTTACGTCGTGATAACCGAGCCAGCATACTGCAAGGATGATGAAGTGGCGCTCCCAAAGATTTATTCCAAAGACGGAGTTGAGGAAATACCCGCCACCGAAATTCATTATTCCGACATCCCTGACTACTCTTACGCTTACACTACTATAGTTGCTGTGAACGTGAAGAACGATGATGAAGAACCAACGCTCGAACCATTTTTGCTGGGAGCAACAAGTAACATATATGTTTCTGTCAACAACATTTACATAACTTTTCCAAAAAATGAGAAGACGCTCATCTATAGGATTCACATAGAAGGTAGTCAAATAGGTTCTGCGGCAAGTGGTGAAGTTCCTGGCTGGGTCCTGAACCAGTTTTCCATGGATGAACATGATGGTTGCTTTAGGATAGCAACTACGACTGGCCACGTTTGGAGAACTTGGGGTGAAGCGTCGTCTAAGAATCACGTATACGTTCTTGATATGAATCTAGACATTGTTGGAAGGTTAGAAGATCTTGCTCCTGGAGAAACGATTTATTCGGCTAGGTTTATGGGCGACAGATGCTATCTCGTTACCTTCAAAAAGGTTGACCCGTTGTTTGTGATAGATTTAGAAGATCCGGGAAACCCAAGAGTTCTTGGTCAGCTTAAGATAACAGGCTACTCGGACTACCTGCATCCATACGACGAAAACCACATTATAGGTATAGGCAAGGAAACCGAGGCAGCGGATGAAGGAGACTTCGCATGGTACCAAGGAGTCAAAATATCGCTTTTTGATGTAAGCGACGTTGAAAATCCGAAGGAGATAGATAAGTACGAAGTAGGAGACAGAGGGACAGACTCTCCCATCTTGAGAGACCACAAAGCACTACTGTTCGATAAGTCGAAGAATCTTCTTGTAATACCTGTTTTGGTTGCGGAGATCGACGAGGAAAAATATCCCGGTGAGGTTCGTCCCAATACTCACGGAGATTACGTATGGCAGGGAGCTTACGTGTTTGACATATCACTAGACGAAGAGCTTGTCCTAAAAGGCAGAATTACCCACTTAGAGGATGACAACGACCTAATGAAAAGTGGCTACTACTTCTCCTCTCCCTACTCTGTGAAAAGGTCTCTCTACATAGACAATGTGCTCTACACCATCTCAGACAAGAAGATAAAGATGAACAGTCTAGAGAACCTAGAAGAGATTAACGAAGTAGAGTTTCTCTAGATGACAGACTAAGAAGAATTACACTCGAAAACCGTCGCG
>CAYGCU010000065.1:0-4379 GCA_964348475.1 uncultured Candidatus Bathyarchaeia archaeon | reverse complement strand
AGCCGTGATCTCAAAGAGCTTTCTCAGCAACTCCACATCTTCTCTGGTTTGTTTCACACTCCGCCGAGAAAGAACTCTCTCCTGTGTTTTTATGGCTGATTCAAGTTCCAATTCCACAGATTTTGCTCCAAGGCTCTTGGCCCAGATGGTGAAGGAAGGCACATCTTCGGCTACGAACCCATGCACGTGCGACGCTACGCCTATTTTTCTGCCCGTATAAATTTGCGTTCCAATGGAAGTTTTGGCGTGGTCGCCTATGAAACATCCGATCTTCTTCTGGCCGGTGTCCACTTTTTTTCCTGCAGTCGCAACCTGCACTGTTCCATAGGTGTTTTTGAGATCTGAATTGGTGGTGGCAGCCCCTAGGTTTACCCATTCTCCAATGTAAGCATGTCCAATAAATCCTGTGTGGTACTTGTTTGAATAGCCTTGAACAATGGTTTCTTCTAGTTCACCGCCCACACGACAGACGTGCCCGATGCTGCAGCCTTCCCGTATCAGCCCGCTAGTGATGATAGTCTTGTCTCCTATGCAGGTTGGACCGCTGATTCTTGAGCCTGCGTGCACCACTGTTTCACTGCCTATGAATATTGGACCATCTCTGGCATCCAACGTTACAGAAGCCTCAACAAACGATTCCTCACCAACGTACACCTTTTCCTCATCGCCGTACACCGTAACTCTGTCGTCCATCGTTCCTTCACATCCCTTCTTACCCAACTCCGAATAGTCGTCTTCGATCAATTCTGCGTTGCTGTTAATCAAGTCCCAAGGGTAGGCGAGTAAATGAAGGCTGGAGGATTCCAAAGTTTTGCATTCCCTAATGAGTTTTTCTGACACGCGGCGAGTAATGGGCTTACATAGTTCTTTTCCATGCTTTCTAGCGACACGTTCGCCGAGATAGGCAAGAGCCATTCTATCTTGCTGCATGATCAAGACGTTCTTGCCGAGCTTTTTCTCTATCAACCGTTTCGCTTCTTCATTTAGGATCAAAGTTCCGTTGATCAAGAGGACATCATCATCGATCGAGTTAGGTTTGTTCACCGGACATGAAACTCGATTACTGAAAGAGGGAGCTAAATAATCTCTTGCAAACAAAAGAAAACTGGACTCAGAAAACGTTCTCTGAACGCGTTCAAGAAAACTGAACATCCCACTTCTACACTCAAAAACAGGTCTCGTGTAAGTAAGCGGCAAGAAATTTACATAAACTTCATCTTCAAATAACGCTACAATCATCTTCTTTGTCCCTCTTAACGATTCTTAACATTCACGTCATACTAAACTCTTTTCCAAAAAAGTTTCTTATGGGAATTCTGCGCGTGCATTCCCTAGACAAACAAGGCTTCTGAAAGACTGTAAAATCAGCCTGGTAGAGAAAATCCGAGGCAACGCCTAGGAGGCTATAGGGAGACGCCACAAAAAAATAATAGTAGGGAAATTCCATAAGAAAGAATAGACAAAAACCAATTTGATCGAGAAAATTTCGAGGCGAACATAGATGGTTGGAATATTTGGTTGCGTCCTCAAGGATGGCAACGCAGCGCCAGTTATCCATTCAGCCCTAAAAAAGCTTGAGTACCGAGGCTACGACTCCGTGGGGGAAGCAACAGCCCACAAAAACAAACTGTTCATAAAAAAGGACATCGGAAGAATCGATGAAGTCCATGCGCAGTACGACTTGGATGATCTCCCAGGCAGAATAGGAATTGGACACGTAAGATGGGCGACACATGGAGCTCCGTTAAGAGAGAACGCCCACCCACACATCGACTGCAATAAGCAAATTGCCGTTGTTCACAACGGAATAATCGAAAACTTCACGGAGCTAAAGAAGGAGCTTGAGGACCTGGGACACATCTTTAAGTCCAAAACAGACACCGAAGTCATCCCCCACCTAATTGAAGAAAACATAAAGAAAGGCTTACCATTCATCGAAGCCACCCGAGAAACCATAAATCGTTTAGAAGGATCGTATGCCATCGCTGTAGTTTATGTCAAAGAACCTGACAAGATTATTTGTGTTCAAAAAGAGAGTTCTCTCACAATCGGGATTGCCGAAAACGCTGCTTACCCAGCATCTGATATACCAACGTTTCTTCCGCTGACAAAGAGAGCCGTTGCAATTGAAAACCAGGAATTTGCCATTGTTAGCGACGGGAAATATGAGATCCGAAAAATTACCGACTGGAGCTTGGTGCAAAGGGAACCCAAGCTTATTAAGTGGGTCCCCGAAAAAGCTGAAAAACTGGGTTATCGCCACTTTATGCTCAAGGAAATTCACGACCAACCCTCAAGTATCCGGAACACGCTTCGATTACAAGACCAATATTTAGAACTGATGACCACTTTCCTTGATCGTGCAAAAGAAGTTTTCTTGGTCGCTTGCGGGACCTCCTATCATGCATGTATTGCAGCCTCCTACATGCTTTCTAAACTAGCGTTCTTGTCAACCCACCCTGTCGCCGCATCAGAGTTTATTGAACAACAGGGAAGATCCATTAGCATCGACAGCACAATTCTTGCTGTAAGCCAATCCGGAGAAACAACTGACACTCTCGCCGCTGTAGAACACGCGAGACTCCACGCAGCAACTATCTTAGGACTAACCAACGCAATTGGATCCACCTTAACCCGCGTTTCCCGCGTTTATGTCTGTCCACAGTCGGGTCCTGAGGTAGGTGTAGCGGCCACAAAAACCTTTACCGCCCAGCTCTGTGTGCTTGCTCAGCTCGCTTTGAGACTCGCCAAAAAGAGGGGAAAGGTTTCCCACACGGAAATGGAGTGGCTTGAAGAAAAAATGGAACAGGTCCCAGATGCCGTTGAAACAATTGTTCAAACCCAAGAGGAGAGAATAAGACAAATTGCTAGAAAATACCGAGATAAAGAATTCTTTCTCTTTTCAGGGCGGGGAATAAGCCTAGCCACTGCTCTTGAGGGCACGCTGAAACTCTTGGAGACAAACTACATCCCTTCCATGACTTTCCCCGCTGGAGAGAGAGAACACGGTCCCAGTAGCCTAGTTGACCAAGGCTTCCCCGTGGTTTTCATCTGTCCTAGAGATGAAACCCACGAAAAGATCGTGGGCGACATCAAAGAAATGAAAGATCGAGGAGCACCCATCATCGCAATAATTGAGGAAGGAGACGAGGAAATCAAAGCATTAGCTGATGACCACATAGAAATCGTGAAAGGTATGCCTGAAATTCTCTCACCGATCTTGAACGTCATTCCGTTACAACTCTTCGCGTATTACATGGCGGTCGAAAGAGGACTTGACCCGGACAGACCTAGACACCTAACCAAGGCAGTCACAGTCAAATAGTGAACGGTGTCCAAACGTAGACGTCCTAACGAGAAGCCTGCGCCACCCTTTCCATTTCGTGGCGCTTCTGTATCGCCTTACATTTCACATCATTGTTCGCCGCCAAAATCAGCTCTTCTGCGAGACACTCCTCCAAAGAGCGGGGGTTGCCAAACGTTGCCTTTCTCGCCCCCTCAGAAAGAAAACGTAGCGCCAAGTCTACTCGTCTCTGGGCGGAAATATCCACTGCTAAGTGATACACCACTCCTCCGTAGCTAATTCGAGTGGTGTCCTCGCAAGGCGCGGAGTTTTCAACAGCCCTGACGAGCATTTTTATGGGGTTTTGTCCTGTTCGGAGGTGGATGATTTCAAAGGCGTTTTGAAGAAGGTTTACGGCTCTAGCTTTCTTCCCCGCGCTACTTCCTGGTCGCATCAAATTGTTCACAAGTCTTTCCGCAATGTTGACGTTGGCCTTCCGAAACCTTCCGTGTTCGTGGCGTCCCATGCTGTGCGGAACGTGGATTGGCTTGAGAGAAATGTATCGTTTCAATCCGGGATTCTTCACTTCGATCCCTTCGAAACTCCACTTTCCAAACAGCTTAACCTCTTGTTCCTTGCTCAAACGCGCCACCTAAACAAGCCTCTTGGGTTAGCCAGCCCCTATTTAAACATTGTTGAAAACACCAAACACAAAAAAACAACAAGAAACAACCAAAAGTAACTAAAGTTACCAATTAATCCCCAAACTGTAACCGTTCCTGCGTGTCAATGTTTAGCGCAGCGGCTTCTCCTTCCGACCGTACACCAACTCCTTGAGTGAAACCCCATTCACGGTGATGACCTTCCACCGAACCCCTGGGATGTCACCCATGCTTCTCCCACGGGAACCCCCAATTCCCTCCACGATCACCTCATCGTGCTCGTCCACCACGTTGAGGGCGCCGTCTCCTGGAAGGAAGGCGGTGATAACCTTGCCATTCTTGATGAGTTGCGTTCTAACACACTTTCGAATGGCACTGTTGGGCTGCTTGCTCTCCACCCCAACTTTCTCCAAAACGATCCCACGAGCCATGGG
>CAYGCU010000064.1:0-4391 GCA_964348475.1 uncultured Candidatus Bathyarchaeia archaeon | reverse complement strand
CCGCCCATCATTTTGAGTATCCGATCACAATGGACGGGATGGCTCGCAAAGTTAACCGGATACTGATGAATCACACCACGTACATGCAGGATCCCAAGCTGTTCAGGGACGCTATTCGCTCTACGACCTGGGTTGAGGGATGGAGAGACCGTAGGGTGGCGGCTCAAAAGCCGGGTGTAATCATATCTCCAGCAGGGATGTTGAAGGGTGGTCCAGCCGCGTTCTACATACAGAAATTGGGCAAAAAACGCGCCAACGCTGTTTTCCTCGTGAGCTATCAGATTCCTGGAACGCCTGGTCGGGAGTTGCTGGAGAAGGGGAGATGCGTAATCGACGGTAAGATGCGTAAGATAAAGGCTGCGGTTGAACACTTCGATTTTTCTTCTCATGGCGGAGCCAGCCAACTTCAAGAAACGGTGAAGATGGTGGAGGGAAACCCCGCGGTGTATGTCGTTCACGGAGCTGAGGGAAACTGCGAAAAATTCGCGAGGTGGGTGAGAGAGGAAACCGGCCTCAAGGCAGTTGCTCCGAAAGCCGGAGACACTTACGCTGTCTGAGGAAACCCAATGAAAATAGCGATTCTGCGCATCGGAAATGTGGACATGGATGTAATGAGTGAAGTTCAAAACGGTTTACGCAGGGTCTTGCCCGAAGTAGATCGCGTTATTCTAGAGGACGCGATGCCTGTTCCTGAAGATGCATACAATGCGAAGAGACGGCAATGCTATTCTAGTAGGGTTTTGGCTAAGATGCGCAGTTGTATTCTATCGTCTGATGTGAACCGTGTTTTGGGGGTAACCGAGGTCGATCTTTACGTGCCGCGTCTCAACTTCGTTTTCGGAGAGGCCGAGTGTCCGGGGAGAGTAGCTATCATATCGTTATGTAGACTTAAGCCCGAATTCTACGGAAAACCAGCCGACAGAGAGCTTTTTGTGGAACGTTCAGTGAAAGAGGCAGTTCACGAGGTTGGACATACTTTGGGATTGAGGCACTGTCGCAACTCAGAGTGCATCATGTTCTTTTCCAACGCCATTCAAGATACTGATCATAAGAAGCTTGGGTTTTGTGAGAAGTGTTATCCGCTGGTTGTGAAGAGTCTAAAGGTTTTTTAGGTTTTGCAGGACTACACCTCGCGGGTTATGCACAAAGTGGAGATACCCCCCGCAAAACCCCTTTTTTCTATGCGCATGCGCGCGCAAGTGTTCACTCGTTTTTTCTTGTTTTATTCTTGAACGTCTTCAATGCCCTTTTCTGTAATTTTGAATCGCGTGCTGTTTTCTGGTAGGTATGGGGAGTCAATAACCTTGGCTAGTCTTGTTCCCTTGCTTCCTTTTCTAAGATAGACCCGATGGGTGCAGGCGTGAGCCATGACATGTCCGCCTGCTGGTCTGTTGGGATCTCCGAAAAATTGGGCAGGGTTTGCCTGAACCTGATTTGTAACTACTACAGGCAGGTTAAAGGCTTCTGTAAGTCTCAACAGCTTGTGGAGTAGGCTGTTAAGTTTTTGTTGGCGTTCCGAAAGATTTTCTCTACCTACATATTCGCCTCTGAAGTGACCGATCATGGAGTCCACAATGACGAGTTTTATGTTGTTTTCTGGACAAAACTTGAAGAGATGGTGTGTCAACAAACATTGATGGCTGCTGTTGAAAGCCCGAGCGAGAAAAATGTTTCCTAAGGTTTCGTGAGGATCAAGTCCTAATGCGTTGGCTATTTCAAATATGCGTTCTGGTATGAACGTTCCTTCCGTGTCAATGTACACTACATTTCCGTTTAGTCCTCCTTTCTCCAATGGAAGCTGGGCCATGACGCTGAGCATCAAACAGATTTGGGTTTTGCCTACGCCGTATTCGCCTATGAACTCTGTCATGGCTTGAGTTTCGATTCCGCCTCCTAAAAGCTCGTCTAGGCTCTTGGAACCTGTGGTGCACTTGAGCATGTTTTGCCTCTTTTTCCACAGTTCTTCAGCTGTGATAAAGTCGACGCAAGCCGATTTTCTAGCTGCCGCAACAATGTTAAGGACAGTGTTGAATCCTATCCCTGTCTTTTCCGCTATCTCTCTGGGTGGAGTTACGGCAATTGCTTCAATAGTGGTTATTCCAGCAGATCGAAGTTTGCTGGCCATGGCGGGTCCAACGCCGTCAAGGGTCTCCAAATCGCCCTTCTGCATTTACATTTTCACCTTTCACAAATTGAACTACTAATCCGCTACGTTTGATAATGCATTCTTCGCATGCCGTTTAAAGGCTATGGTCCAACGTACAGTCGCAAAGAGGGGAGAGGTCAGTGAAAGTAATTGTTTTTATTTGAAGGCGCATACGTTATTGCGGTTTCCTTAGGTTGAACAAGAAGTACGTCGAGAATCCTTTGATCTGGCCTGAAACTGTGGAGGCTAGGCTTTACCAGCAAACTATAGCAGAAAAAGCTTGTCAGAAAAACACTATGGTGATATTGCCAACAGCTCTCGGTAAAACCGTGATCTCCGCTTTGGTTGCAGCCCACTTCCTCTACAACCACTGGGGCATGAAGATTATGGTCATGGCTCCCACTAAGCCATTGGTTTTGCAACACAAAGACACCTTCAGCAAGTTTCTAAAAATCAAAGCTGAAGACATGGTTGTTCTCACAGGTAGGGTGCCACCCAGCTACAGAAAGCATCTTTGGCAGGGAAACGCCAAGGTTTTCTTCGCTACCCCACAAGTTGTAAGGAACGATCTGCAAAGTGGAGTGCTCTCCCTCGAAAACTTTAGTTTCATAGTGTTTGACGAGTGCCATCGGGCTCGAAAGAACTACGCTTACACCCTCGTGGCCAAGAAGTATGTGGAGCAGGCTCGTTGGCCTATCATCATGGCAACAACTGCCAGTCCAGGATCCAACCAGAAGAACATCCATCAAACCTGCAGCGACCTTTTCATAGAACAGATAGAGTTTCGAAGAGAGGAGAACCCGGATGTAGCACCTTACATTTATCGAGTGGATGTGGAATGGAGGCAAGTGGACCTTCCTAAAGAATACAAGGAAATGGGCGAGATCTTAAGAAACATTCTTTGGAGGAGGCTTAGAAGGCTTCAGTCCCTTGGTGTGGTTAAAAAATATTTGAAGTATGTGAACCGCAGAGACCTTTTGGAAGCTGGAGAAAACCTTAGAAAGCGGTTGGAGGAAGCCTCCGACATGGAGAAAGGTCCTCTTTATGGTGCAATTATGCTTCAGGCCGCCTCGCTCACAACCTTTCACGCTTTGGAACTCCTAGAAACCCAAGGAACATACTCCTTGAGTCGGTTTCTCGAACGGGTGGAAAAAAATAGCCACCAAAAGAAGAGTTACAGAAACATAATCAACGATCCACAGTACCGTTTGCTAAGAAACTATCTCACTGAGATTGGCGGCTTGAACCACCCAAAGGTCTATGCGCTTAAAGAGGGGGTTAGACGTCACCTAAGAGACAACCCTTCCACGCGCATTCTGGTTTTTACACAATATAGAGACACAGCAAGCCACATAGTCAACGAGCTGAAGACCTTAAACGGGGTGAACGTGAAACGTTTTGTAGGACAAGCCAGCAAGGAAAATGACCTAGGCCTCAGCCAAGACGAGCAAACCCAATTACTACATGATTTTAGAGAAGGCAAATTGAATACTTTAGTGGCCACCAGCATAGCTGAAGAAGGTTTAGACATTCCCGCTGTCGACCTTGTTATCTTTTACGAGCCTATTCCCAGTGAAATACGCTTTATTCAGCGCAAAGGAAGAACAGGAAGAAAAAGTATCGGAAAAACTGTGATATTGGCAGCTAAGGAGACCTATGACATCGCTTACCTCCATGCCAGCAAACGAAGGGTGGAAAAGATGAAAGGCATTGTAGCAAGCCTAAACAAACAGCTACAATGCTTTACTAGAAGAGGAGTGAAACCGACATTTAATCCCATACCGAAATCAGAGATAGCTGAGGAAAAACCTTTCATACCGCCCTCAAGAGTTGTAGAAAAAATCGAAGTTGAAGAAGAAATCAAGAAGTTTACTAAAGAGGTTAATCGGACGGCGAAAAGCCTATGGATGAAAGCAATGAAGGCCGGAGCAAAAGGACTCCTCACAGAAGACCTCCTAGAAGAATCCATCATAGAAGGCTATTCTCCAAACATCGTTAAGGCTGCCATAAGTCACCTCGAAAAGTCTGATCAACTCTATAAATTGGGCTGGGATCGCATCGCCTCTGTGGCAAGCATGTCAACCTTGAAGGAGAAAGAGGATAAACACGTGTACGAGGTGGAGATTGAAAAGGTCCTACCGGGAAAAGCCATATGTATAATAAATAATAAGTGGAGAGCCAAACTCGTTCCGGAAGAATATGAAGGCCCACCCAACCTGATAAAAAAGAACATGAGGTTTAAGGC
>CAYGCU010000063.1:0-4412 GCA_964348475.1 uncultured Candidatus Bathyarchaeia archaeon | reverse complement strand
GCTTGTGCTATGGGAAACGTGCCTTTTCCAGCGCCGACCACATATATGTTTCCTACTTTTGAAAGGTTGTAGCTCAGGTCGCCGACAATCATTTTTCTATCATTTTCAATGCAAACCACCTTCTTCGTAGCCTCATAGGGGTTCACCGCTTCCATGGCATGTTCAATCATATCTAGGGCAACTTCCCTTTCTTTCTTGTTATGACGAGAAAGTAGCTCCTCTTTGTTTTTTATTTTCATAAGAGCTTGCCTCATCTTCTTCTAGTGGAAGATAGAGTGTACCTACAATAAGGCTTTGGCGGAATTGGCTCGCCTACATGCGAACATCCTACTTTTCAAAAGGAGGATCAGGCTACCATTTCCACTTTTTCATTTATTTTTATGTCTTTTTCGGCTAGTTTAGCTATGAATATCTCTCTTGCTTCCCTCTCTAAACATTCGGGAAGGAAAACTCCTTTAGTTTTTATGTCTCCAATGCAAACCATTTCGGTGAAAGTTGCACCTGAAACACCAGTTACGTAGGATTCATGTGTTGCGCCAGCTAACTTCTTTTGAACTTCACGGAGGCTTGGAAAAAGCACAGAAAAAATGTAGGTCGTTTTTTTGCCCGCTTTTTCTCCTTCAACCTCGACTGCATAACACTGATGTGCATCAATCAGTGTGCCAGCCTTAATCTTATTTTCCACTTCTTCAAATGACAAGGTGGGTGGAATCAGCCTGAGGAAAAGGTCTCGAGGAGCCACCTTAGCGCCCCTGACATCTACGGGTTCATCATCCAAAAGTCCAAGCTGAACTACAAATTTTATAATTGACATGTCCGGAGTACCCAACTTCAAGTCTACATACTTTAGGCCTTTGTCAATGAAGCGCGGTAGCGTTACTGGCTCTTCATGTACGTGCGAGACAACGGTTTGCGGACCAATAGGATCTGGAAAGTTGTAGGTCTCCTCCCCGCTGAAGAGAGGAACCCTCTTAGATTCTCCATTTTCGTACACTACTGGTTCAGTCGCCATATCATCCCACATCACTTTAGGAGACCACGTTGAGACAATTTCCTTGCTTTCCACACTGTCAAATATTCTTATGCGTATCTTGTCTACTCGGTCAAGCCTGTGAGCAGCGTGAGCCGCGAGTACGTTTGTAATCCCAGGAGATGATCCAGCATTTAATAGAGCGGTTAATCCAGCTTCTTTCCATTTATCATTGCGTTCCAGCTGCTTCAAGAATGAAGAGTAATCATGGAGAGCAAGGTCCACGTAATTTGCTTTTGCCCTTAGGGCTGCATCCATAATTGTCAAGTTGAATCTAGGTAGAGTCGTGTTCACTACAATGTCCACACCTTCTGCAACTCTCACTATGTCGTCAGATTTGCCTGCGTCAACACGATGTGCTGACACTTTCTCGCTCTTCAACCAGTCTTTGAGCCGCTCAGCCTTTTCCAGATCTATGTCAGCAAACCTTACTTCTTCAACTTCTGGATTTTTTGCTAACTCCGAAGCAATTACGCTTCCAATAGCTCCAGTTCCTACCACAAGAATTTTCACACGTGTTTTTCCAATCATAAGGCTGTTTTGCCTTCTCGTAATTAATAAGTTTTATCGATTGAACTCTAATTAGACGAGCTTCGATTTGGAGATTACGTTGAGAGAAAAGGCAAATATAAGGTTTGAGAGCCGTAGTAATAGCCTTGGCGAAAGCTTATGAAACTTGTTGAAACATGGGTTAAGGCGCCTTTTTTGAAAAGGGCTTCCTTACTTCTTCTCAGCGAATGCGCTCAAGAGGTTTTTCCCGACGTATGTAAAAAGTTTGCGGAAGGATGTGTGGTCCTAACCAGCTGTCCAGAGGTGGAGAACGCTGAGATGATCATGGGCAAGCTGACTTCCATCTTAACGTGCTCAAATCCGAGCGACCTCACGGTGTTGACTATGGAGGGTTCCCCACACTGCTTTGCGCTGCATACCGCGGCAAACGAAGCCCTCTTCATAACAAAGTCAAGCGTTCCTCTGAGCCATTTTGTGATTCTTGAAGGAAAAGCCATAGAGGTGAGCTCAGAGAGCGTGAGGGTTGCTAGATACCTGCACCTCGTGCAAAAGTGCATCCAGAGGTGTCCTGACATACTTGAAGACTTGAATCGTCACAGCTTGGAACATAGCTGTCGTTAAACTTTTTCTACAGGAATCCCGATCTCGTTCAGTATTGCCCTCAGCTCCCCTTTATCCGCGCCTTTGATTCCCTTCCAGTCAAGGATCACTGACTCCACTTTTTCCAAGGTTCTCTCCACGCATTGCTTCACCATTTCAGTGTCCACTCGTGAAACTGCGTATTTCGGGATGATGTGACCAAAGGCTATTGGAGTAGTCAACGCGATTTTTGTGAACTTCGCGTTGTAGTGAGGTCCACCCACACCCAAGACAGCAGCATACCTTGACTGTTTAGAAACCGCAGCCATGGCGGCCCTAGCCACCGCCTCCGCCGCCCTCCTGTCCCTCCACTGCTTGGGTGAGCTGCCTAGCTCCACAAACATGGCGGGCACGTCTAGGGACGGCCCGTGGTGGGTGCACTCGTACGAAACCTCGTATTCGAGTCCCATCTCTTCCTTTGCCGTCGCCATTTCCAAAAGCGCTTCTCTCATCGCATTTGCCGGACAAATGGAGACCTTTCTTGGAATTCCGCCCAACTCCGCCTCCGCGAGGTTGCCGGGGGTATGAACCGAGAGGGTGGGGAGTCCACTAACGCTGCGGTGCTTAGATATGAAGACTAGCAGTTTAGGGCTAAAAAATTTGGTGACGAACTGAGTGTCAACAATTTCTTCATTGACGAAAACAAGTTTAACTTCGCGGTTCTGCACTTTCCTTGAGTACACGGGGTTTTGATGGAACGCCTCTTCAATTTTCTCAAATTTGTGATGGTCAATGATTTGTTGGGCAATATTGATGCCAGCAACATCCTTAGTTGAAGCTGCGATCAAGATCATGTTTCAAGTCTTCCAACACGTATTGAGGAAAACTGAGAAGATTAAGGTTTCCACAAACCATGCGCGTAGTGGAGATATCCCCCGCAAAACCCCCTATTTTTCGAATAATAGTCTCTTCCCGTATCATTTCCTTACCCATTTTATTAAAGCCCGGAGAAGGAAAAAGAGTCCAGCGTTAGTAATCGCCAACAGGACGGTCATTAATTCAGCTGTAAGGCTTCGTGTATTATAGAATTGAATCAAGTAATTTGCATTGATATACAATAGAACGAAGAAAAGGAACAGCAGAGCGGGGACGGAAAGAAAGGAAACCGTGACGATAATAAGCGCGAGAATTTTTTCGCGCTCTTCAGATGCCGTATACATTTCTCTCTCGCGTGCGCGCTTTTCCAAAAGTTTCCTAAACCACAATTTGGAGAGAAAATTACCGGGAATGTAGCAGATGATTCCAATAAAGATGCCTGACAAAATGATGCTCAAGCCATTTTGAAAACTTGAATCCACCACGAAATCGTGGATAGAAATCCCATAGTCTGACATGTCAAATGTTAAATTCAAACTAGGTTCATTAAGTGTCTCAAAATGAATCTTTGTCTTTAGTTCGAGGTAGTATCCCTCCAGCCTTGTCCGGTTTGCTGGAGTTGGAGTTCCCCAACTCTTGAATATGTGCGGGTATATTTTGACCATACTTTCGTCCTTAAATACGATAGGTTCCATGAGCGCGTATCCAGACTGTTCGTAAGGTCCTAACTTCATCCAAAAATAGACCGTTGCGTTCAGGCTAGCAGGGGCATTCGTGCGGATAGTAATGAAATCAGAAGAACCGCCAGATACCCATATAAAGGCTACAGGATAGTCTGCCGAGTATATAATCTGTGAATTTACGCGGGCGCTCCACGTGTCTGCTAAAGTGAAGCTCTCTGGCGTCACCCCGGCTCCCCTGTAAGCGCCGCCTCTCGGAACTTGTCCCAACGAATTTGCCACAAACAGAGTGGCGACAATAAAAACTATTGCAACTCCCAAGCATAGATACTTTTCAGCTTCATAAGATTCAACAAAAGTTATTATGGTAAGAAGTGTTCCTGCACCCAGAAAAAAGAAGGAAGAAAACATAAGAAATAGAAAATCTTTTCTGTCTATAGCCATTTGCTGAAACGTTACAAACACCCCGAGCATAACGAGTGCTATGAATAGCATGGAGATGTGAGATACAGAGAATCTCAGTGCACCACCCAATGATAATCCTCTCTGGCATATGTAGTTTATCAACCCTAACGTTTATATCATTTTTTGCGCGTGCAAATGAACTTAGTGAAACATCAACATAGTATGAACATCTCGCGTAGAATAAACCGCTTTCCACAAATCTCTTATATGGCTCTTGTCGCAATTACACGAGAGCCGTGAGCTAAGATGCACCTACTTACGCTTAAAGACTG
>CAYGCU010000062.1:0-4450 GCA_964348475.1 uncultured Candidatus Bathyarchaeia archaeon | reverse complement strand
CCCGCTTAAGGAAGGCGCGGACTTCATCACCGCTTCAACGCATAAAACATTTCCAGGGCCCCAGGGCGGCGTGGTTCTTGCAAATTTAGAGGACGAAAGGATGAGGCTGGGAATAAAAAGTGTTCAACACTCAATTTTTCCGCTAACCACGTCCAACACACACCTTGCAAGGCTACCCGCCATGGGACTGGCCGCACTAGAAATGAAAGTGTTCGGAGTAGACCTCGCGAAGCAAACGGTCAAAAACGCTCAGGTTGCAGGAGAACACCTCTTTGAAAACGGGGTGAAGGTCTTGGGGGAAAAGAAGGGCTTCACAAGATCACATCAAATCGCCGTGGACATCCGAGAATATGGTAGAGGGAAAAAAGTAGCCGAAAACCTTGAAGAGGCCAACATCATTGTTAACAAGAACCTACTGCCCTACGACGACCCGAATGACAAGAAGAACCCATCGGGACTCCGAATTGGTTTTCAAGACGTAACCAGAAGAGGGTTCAACGAGGGCGACATCAAACAGTTGTGCGATCTGATGATAGACGTGATAAAGGGGAAGAAGGCGCCCTCCGACGTTAGGAAGGACACAATCATTTTGAGGCAGAGCTTCAAGGAAATTAAGTACGGATTTCAGAGCATAGAAGAGACAGTGAAGTATGCAGAAAAGTATGGTTAGAACTTCCATTTTCGAACAGATTTCTGAAAAGGCTTTCTGGTGACCCAGATGAAGTATCTGCTCATAATCGGTGACGGAATGGCCGACTATCCAGTTGAAGCCCTGAATGGGAAAACTCCCCTGCAGGTTGCCAACAAACCGAACATGGACGAGCTTGCATTTAAGGGGCGCAGCGGCATTTTGAGGACGATCCCAGAAGACATGACGCCAGGTTCCGTCGTTGCAAACCTTTCCATTTTAGGATATGACCCCAAGAAATGGTACACGGGTAGAGGACCTTTCGAAGCCGCCACTCGAGGAATTCGCTTAGGCAAGAACGACATTGCATTCAGGTGCAACCTGGTTACAGAAGAAAACGGTGTTTTGGTGGACTATTCTGCGGGTTACATAACAAGCAATGAGGGCCGAGAACTAGTGAGGTGTGTAGAAGAAAACCTTGGGAAACCGAATGAGATAGATTTTTGCGCTGGCGTCAGGTACAGGAATCTGCTGATCCTTAGGAACGACTCATACTCGGACGATGTCTTGTGCACACCACCTCATGACGCCCTAGGAGCTAAAATATCCGAGATTCTACCGAGAGCTAAAACGCCAGCGGCTGAGTTCACCGTTGCCACATTGAACAGGATGATTTTTGATTCAAAGAGGATTTTAGAGGACCATCCGGTGAACGTCAACAGAGTTGCCCTTGGCAAGAGACCTGGAAACATGATCTGGCCTTGGGGGCAGGGTAAAAAACCGAGCATCCCAACGTTGCAGGAAAAGTGTGGCATAAGCGGGGCAGTCATATCGGCGGTTGATGTGGTTAACGGTATAGGGATCTATGCTGGAATGGAAGCAGTTACCGTTCCAGGCGCCACTGGGTATTACGATACAAACTACGAGGGGAAAGCTGATTACGCGCTTGAAGCCCTAAAAAATCACGACATGGTTTTGATTCACGTGGAGGCCCCAGACGAGGCTGGTCACAGCGGAGATCACGACCAAAAAATCAAGACGATAGAGGATTTGGACAGAAGGTTACTTGGAAGAATGTTGAGGGGTCTAGATCAAGAGTGCACAATCGCTGTTTTGCCAGATCACGCGACACCAATAAAGGTTAGAACGCACACGAAAGATCCAGTTCCATTTACAATCTGCTCTCCTCTTATTGAACCCGATGAGGTAAAGTGCTTTGATGAGGTGTCTGCGAGGAAAGGTGGTTTCGGGTTTTTAGAAAGGGGAGAAATGTTCATGCAGTTATTCGTGGTAACTAGGTAACCTCTTTGTCAGAATTTTTAGAAAAGATTTCTCTGAGTCTTTTTTCTGGGGCTCCTAAGCAGTAGAGTATACCGGTTAGGCTTTCCTTTGTTATCACGCCGTCAGCCACCTTTTTAAGGATGTCTTTGGAGTTGAGCGCTATTCCCAAACCTGAACTTTGGAGCATGAATCGGTCGTTGGCGCCGTCTCCAACTGCAACGATTTCCTCCAGCAATAGGTTCTCTTTTCTAGCCAACTGGCGGATTATCTCGCCTTTCCGCTCATCATCGATTATAGGTTCCTCCACCTCGCCTGTCAATTTACCCTCCCTGATCACAAGATTGTTGGCATATGCGTAGTCAATGCCAAGCTTCTTCCTAATTTTCTCAACAAAGTACTTGAAACCTCCAGAGACTAGGGCAATCTTAAATCCTAACGCCTTGAGCGTGCTTATGAGTTCTTCTGCGCCCGGCGTGATTTCCAGGTTTTCTGCTATGGCTTCAAGAACTTCCACTCTTAAGTCCTTTAACAATCTTGCGCGTTCTCTGAGGGCTTGTTTGAAATCGATTTCACCGCTCATTGCTTTCCGCGTGATTTCCCTTACTTTTTCGCCTACTCCCGCGGCTTTAGCTAGTTCATCGATCACTTCGACGTCGATTAACGTGCTATCCACGTCAAAAACTATCAGTCTCTTTGGTCTTTGAAATATGTCCTCTGTCTGAACGACCACGTCTTGTCCAACCTCTCCACAAGCGTCTTCAAATCCGCTTCTGAAGTCTTCGAAGTTGGAGGGAAGATCGCTGAGATCCGTCGATATCTCCATGATATTTAGCTCTCCCGAGGCAAGCATCCTTATCCTCTCTATGTTTGCTTTTTTCTCAGATAGAAATCTTGAAACCCTTGCGACGATGCCTGGCCTGTCCTTTCCAATGGTTGTTAGCAATGCAAGTTTCTTTTCGCTCTTTCGTCTCCCAGCAACGTAGGGCTCCATGGTCAGGTCTAAGCCTATCTTGCTTCCGATGCCCACCAATTGATCCTTAAGGGCTTCAACTGTTATGACAGCGGCGCGAACGTCCACTATCATGAAAATGGCGAAGAGCCCTCTCATGCTAAAAGCTTCGATGTCAACGATGTTTACGTTTGCGCGGGCTATGACATCTGTTATTTCCGCGATCAGTCCGGGTTTATCTTTTCCCGTCGCTGTGATCACGGCGAAGTTCATTGCCATGTCAAACACCTTTATTCCTAAGTCTCTCTACAATGTTTTGAACCACTAATTTTCGTGTTTCAGTTTAGGAGATTCCGGATGCTCTTGGGTAGGAACCTAGAACCCTGACGAAGGCCGACTTCTTTTCAAGGGCTCTCAGCGCTTCTTGACACCTTTCCTCAAGTCTGTGGCCTTCGAAATCTAGGTAGAAGTTGTATTCCCAGGGTTGCTGTTTTGTTGGTCTCGACTCAATTTTTGCTAGGTTTATATTCCTCAAAGCAAACTCTTCAAGAGTGTGGTACAACGCGCCCGGAACGTGTTTGGTGGAAAAGATTATGGAGGTCTTATCTCTGCCGGTGGGTGGCGAATCGCTTTTTGACAAGACAAAGAACCTCGTATAGTTGTTTGGGTTGTCCGCTATTCCCTTAGCAAGAACTTTCATTCCGTAGATTTCCGCGGCTCTCTCACTGGCAATCGCTCCAGCGTCCATCAGACTCTTTTCCTTCATCATTTTCACGCTACCAGCAGTGTCGTAGGTGGGAATAAGCTCACAGCCCAAATCTTCCAGGAAACCCCTACACTGGGCCAAGGCTTGAGGATGGGAGTAAACCACTTTGACCGATTTCAACCCTGTTTTGGGGTTGGTTATGAGGCAGTGAACGATCTTGAGAATTGTCTCGCCGCAAACCTTCAGGTCACGGGTTAAAAACAGGTCGTAGGTTTGGTTTACGCTTCCCTCTGTGGAGTTTTCGATGGGAACCACCCCATACAAGTTTTCTCCCTTTTCTACACTTTCAAAAACGTCAGATAGGTTTCTGCAGGGCTTCACTTCTGCCGAAGAGCCAAAAAAAGAGTAAACCGCACTTTCACTGTAGGCTCCTATCTCACCCTGAAAAGCGACTTTCACTTCGCCCACCACGCTCTTACTGTAGTTTGCGTCTCCTCAACAAAACTTTGTTGATGCCGTTTATCATCGCCTCAACGCTAGCCATGACTATGTCTTCACGAGCAGCCCTCGCAGACATAACGTTTCCATCCTTATCCTCAACCTTTATCACAACCTCAGCTATAGCATCTGACCCCCCGGTTAGAGCCTCCAGCCGATACTCCTTTAATCGAACGTTCACCAAGTTAGCCGTAAGCTTTTGCACAGCCTTAACAGCAGCGTCAACAGGGCCTAAGCCCGTCTCGGCAGCCACGTATTCTTTCCCGTCCAAAACTAATTTCACTGAAGCCGTTGGGATGACCTTGATTCCGGTTACTACGGCTAGATCCTTCAAGTCAACAATCTTCTCCTCTTTGACCACTCTTCCTGTAACAGCTCTGGTTATAGC
>CAYGCU010000061.1:0-4493 GCA_964348475.1 uncultured Candidatus Bathyarchaeia archaeon | reverse complement strand
TAGCCATAATTGTAGGTCAAGCAATTCTAATAACTCCGATAATGGTTAGCTTTACAACAAGCGCCGTAGAGTCCATTGACCTAGAGATCAGAGACCTAGCAAAGACTCTAGGAGCAACGGAAATTCAAGCTTCTCTAGCCGTTTTGAAGGAGGCTGCTGGAGGTGCTCTTTTGGCGTTGGTCGCCAGCTTCAACAGAGCAATAGCTGAAATGGGTGTCGCCTACATGGTGGGTGGGGTCATACCTGGATCCACAATGGTGTTGACGACTGCCATAGCACTTCAAAGAGATAGGGCAAACATAGAACTTGGATTGGCCCTAGCATCTATACTATTATCAATAGTTTTCGCGATAAATCTCACCGTAAATCTAATTCAGAAGCGAAGACCATGAGACTTCTCACAAAACTTGAGGATGTAACCAAAAACTACGGAGACATAACAGCTCTTGACCACGTGAGTCTCAAAGTCAGACAAGGAGAAATCTTAACCGTCGCAGGTCCAAATGGATCTGGAAAAACTACAATGTTGAGAATCATGGCTTTCATCGACACGCCCACAAGCGGAGAAGTCCACTTCCATGGAGTCAAAGTGAATGACGAAAATAGAAGTCAAATCAGAACTAAATGCACGATGGTTTTCCAAAAAACTGCCCTCTTCAAAACAACCGTCTACAAAAACATAGCTTACGGACTTAAACTGAGGGGAGCGTTTTCGAAGAAAGAGATCGACAGAAGAGTAAAGGATGTTTTAGGTTTAGTGAAACTGAATGGTTACGAGAAGCGTTTGGCGAAAAAACTTTCCGGAGGAGAGCAGCAAAGGGTTTCTCTTGCAAGAGCACTTGTACTCGATACGGAGCTCTTACTTCTGGACGAACCCACAGCAAATCTAGACCCCAAAAACGTGTCTGTAATCGAGGAAACTGTGTCTCGAGTCAATCGGGAGCGCAAAAACACGGTGGTGATGGCCACACACAACTTGTTTCAAGCAGAAACAATAACAAAAAGGGCAGCCCTGCTACTGGGAGGAAAGGTTGTAGAAGTCGGAACAGCTCAAGAAATTTTCGGAACCCCATCGAGACACTTGGCAAGTTTCGCGAGACTAGAAAACGTGTTTTCAGGCACATCCAGAATCCTCAAAGATGGAACCTCGCTGATTGATGTTGGCGATGGAGTGGAGATAGAGGTTGCCTTGAGAAAATCTGGAAAAATATTGGTCTTTGTGAGGCCTGAGGACATAATCATGTCTAGGAAATCCATAAGCTCCAGTGCAAGAAACGTGTTTGAAGGAAGAATAATGGAAATCTCAGACTTAGGGTCAGTGGTAAGGCTGAAAGTTGACGCAGGAAGACAATTTGTTGTTCAAATCACCAAGAGGTCCTTCAATGAGATGCAACTCAACGTTCGTTCAGAGGTCTTTCTCACCTTTAAGGCTTCATCGGTTCACGTAGTCTAACCATTAACTCTCAGATTTCTGCTTTTGAAGTTCATAAAGAATGACAAGGGCCTCACCTAGAGGCAAGCCTAGTTTCGCGGCTAAATCTGAAGGCGTCATGTCCGGTTGCTCGTGGAGAACCACGTCTCGAGTGTAGGCCTCGTGGTGAGGATAAAGGATCATGGTGTGAACCGTTTCGACGAGAACAGGCCATAAGGGATTACTCACGTACTCCTCGAAGCTCATAAAGTTCACTTCACACAATCGTATGTCTTCACATTCAATTGCTTTTGGTCTTACAAATAGCTTATGTGAATTTCAGTTAATGTATATTTGTAAAACAGTTCAACGGAAATGTTTATTAAACATTAAGATATCAGATATACTATCGGAAACCGACACATTGCAGCAAAAGGACACCGCAGTGGTGGCGTAACGATGAAAAGAAAAAGCGAGTTTAATGAAAAACTTATCATAACTGTAGAAGAAGTGTTGAGAGAGGCCTTCGGGGAAGCCGGTCTACTCGTCTATACTTATCTAGAAAGCCAATCAGTAATGCGGGAAGAAATTCCAGAACGATTGGAAGCCTTCTCTAACTGCCTTAAAAATTTCAGTGCAGGAGGTCCGATTGTGGAGGCAATGATTTTGAAGAATTTATACTCAAGATTTGGGCTCGAGTTAAAGGAAAACTGTGATGGTGACAGCTTCACAGATCAGATAGACAAACTGAGAAATTCTCTGCAACACTAGAAATTTCGCGAAGCTTTGAAAGAAAACCGCGAAATTACATCTGATCCTGACAAACGCACTTCTGTTTTTTTAAAAATATAAATAACATTTTTGCGAGGTTTAGCGTTAAAGCACCCACGGAAATCTTGGTGGAAGGGCTCACAGCAATGATCAGGGCGGTTATCCTCGATCTCGACGGAACCATCGCATATTTTAACTTGGACTATAAGTCGGTGAGAGCAGAGGTTATACAACTCCTCACCAAGCAGGGCTTCCCAGCATCGATCTTTTCCATGAACGAAAGCGTATTCAACATGCTGAAAAAGGCGGAAATTTACCTGAAAAATAACGGTAGGAAAGAAAAAGACTTCGCGAGGGTGAAGGAGACTGTGCTCTCAGTGGCGAACCGTCACGAGCTGGAGGCTGCCCACACAACCAACTTGATGCCAGGCATTCCAGAGACGCTTAAGACTTTAAAGAAAATGAATCTGAAAACAGCGATTTTCACTGTTAACGGCGAAAAATCAACGAGCTACATTCTCAACTGTTTCCGTCTTAAACGCTTCTTCGATGCGACAATCACTCGTGAATCTGTCTCAGCGGTGAAGCCTGATCCGGCTCATCTGGAAGCCGCTTTGAAGGCACTGAATGTTGAGCCGGAAGAAGCCATCGTTGTTGGAGACAGCAAATGGGACATGAGCTGCGCCAGAGAACTCAACGTCATCGCAGTGGGCGTTGCAACTGGCATATCATCACCAAAAGAGTTGACGCGCGCTGGTGCCACCTACTTGATCTCGTCACTTACAGATGTGCCCCCTTTAATACAACAACTCAACAATCAGTTTAAGGTGACCTAAAGAAGTATTGAGACCACATGGGCCATTGGGAAGGCATGTCCGTGTCAAAGTCAACCGTCAGGTTCATTCCAACCTTAATCTCTTCGGACTTGACTCCTCGAATCATGCCCAGAAGGTGAGGGCCGTCTTCTAACTTGATTATTCCTACAGCGTAGGGCGCCATCGACTGAAACTGTCTAGGAGAAACGTGAATCACCGTGTAGGTCAGCAGTTTCCCCTTTTCTTCAAGTTTGATCCACTCAAGGTCGGTTGAGAAGCATTTTGGGCAGACGTTTTTAGGAGGGAGAAGCAGACTGGCGCAGCTGCGGCATTTCACGGCCATCAGTTTCCTTTCGCCTATGAACTTGTAGAACTGCTCTATTGTGAAGGGAAGGCTCCCTGACATGTCATTCCCTCCTGTAAAGGTGTACGGCTGCTGTGGCGCCTGAACCCCCAACGTTGTGGGTTAAACCTATCTCAGCTCCTTTTACCTGTCTTCTCTCCGCTTGTTCTGTCAGTTGCAGGTAGATTTCGTAGGCTTGGGCTGTTCCGGTAGCTCCAACAGGGTGTCCCTTGGACTTCAGTCCTCCACTGGTGTTGACAGGAAGGTCTCCCTCGATTGTGGTTACTCCTTTCTCCACCAAGCTTCCACCCTTCCCGGGCTTGCAGAAGCCGAGGTCCTCGTACGCCAAGATCTCAGCGATTGTGAAGCAGTCGTGAACCTCCGCAACGTCCACATCTTGGCTTTCAACCTTTGCCATTCTGTAGGCTTCTCGTGCCGCAAGCTTGGCCGCTTTCAGAGTTGTAAATTCCTCTCTTTCGTACAAGCCTATGGCGTCGCTAGCCTGTCCTGATCCGATGATGTGAACAGGTGTGTCCGTGAATTTTCTAGTCAGTTCAGGCTTCGTTAAAACTAGGCAGCTAGCTCCATCTGTTACTAGGGAGCAGTCAAACAGTTTTAGAGGCCAAGCGATCACTCTGGACGACATCACCTGCTCCAAAGTTACCTCCTTCTGCATGTGCGCCTTAGGGTTTAAGGCTCCGTGACCATGATTTTTCACAGCAACCATAGCCATCTGCTCCTCTGTTGTGCCGTATCTGTGCATGTGAGCCGTTGCCATAAGAGCGTACAACCCTGGAAAAGTCATTCCCTGCCACTGTTCAAACGGAAAGTCTGAAGCCATTGCCAAAAACTCGGTGACATCCGAAGTGGCTCGATGAGTCATCTTTTCAACCCCGCCCACCATCACCACATCGTGAATGCCGGAGAGCACCGCGGAAATTCCACATCTCAACGCGGCTCCGGATGAGGCGCACGCAGATTCTATTCTAGTCGCTGGTATTGGCAGCAGACCAGCCCAGTCCAGCATGGTTGGTCCCGTGTGTCCTTGGTGTTCAAAGGATTCACCCATATGACCCACGAACAGGGCTTCAACGTCCCGTTTAGGGTCTAGGTTGGGGCATCTCTCAAAGGCTTCTCGTACAGCTTCCGCAAA
>CAYGCU010000060.1:0-4506 GCA_964348475.1 uncultured Candidatus Bathyarchaeia archaeon | reverse complement strand
ACGCCGTCAAACTGCTGCTCTAAGCCTTAATAGGCTATCGCAGCTCTCACCACATGCTTTGCTTTTCGCCTGCAAACCACGCATTTCCCATTCACCTTTTCTTCAGTGTCTACGGGAACTCCTAACACGCGCGCGTCCACCGTTTCTTCCAGCTGGTGACCACACTCTGCGCGGTTACACCACAAAACCTCAACAATACCAGCTCTTTTACTCAACAGTTTTTTAGCTTCTTCCAAACTGTCAACCCTGTAGATCCGGTGTTTCATCCACTGCCAAGCTTTCTGCTGCAGATCCCGTGTCATCTTGTCTATCAGCTTCTGAACAGCTACTACAAGCTCGTTCATTTTGGAGGTTTGTTTCTCCAACGTGTCTCGTCGAGCAAGGGTTGCCTCATTGTTTTCCACGTCTTTTGGTCCCACTTCAATGCGTATAGGAATGCCTCGCAACTCCCAATAGTAGAATTTAGACCCTGGAGTCAGGTCAGTTCGCAGGTCTAACTCAACTCTAAGGCCTGCTTTCTTCAGCGATGTGGCAATGCCTTCGGATGCCTTGTTGATTTGTTTCTCCTTCTCCTTGTATGGAATGGGGATAACTACAACTTGGATCGGTGCAATATTTGGTGGCAACACAACTCCATGGTCGTCGCCGTGGATACTCAAGACGGCGGCTATGGCTCTTCCCGATATTCCGTAGGATGTCTGCCAAACGTACTCTTGCGTTCCCTTTTCAGTTTCATAGGTGATGTCGAATGCCTTGGAGAAGTTTTGACCCAAATTGTGCACAGTTCCGATCTGAAGAGTCTTACCGTCTGGACATATCATGTCGAACGACAGCGTGTAAATAGCACCGGCAAACTTGTCCCAGTCTGGTCTCCGCGAGATGCTGTAAGGAACACCTATCTCATCAAAAAATCTCTTGTAGACTTCCACCGCCTCCTTCACTTGAGCCTCAACATCTTCCAGTGTGGCGTGGGAGGTGTGAGCTTCCTTGAAAGAAGCTACCTCTCGTGTTCTTATAAGAGGGCGTGTCGCCTTTGTTTCGTATCGAAAGACGCTCACAATCTGATAGAGCTTTATTGGGAGGTCTACGTGAGATCGTATCCAAAGCTTCAACATGGGAGCTATAACGGTTTCGCTTGTCGGTCTCAAGGCATACTTTACCTTGAGAGGCGTCAAGCCACCCTTAGTGACCCAGAAACACTCTTCCTCAAAGCTTTTCACGTGGGCGGATTCCTTGGCCAACGATGTTTCTGGAATCATAAGGGGGAACAACGTTTCGTTGTGTCCGGTGGAGTCGAGCAAGTCGCGCAGAATCCGAAGAACTCTTTTTCGAATCTTGAACCCGTAGGGCATCCAAACTCCGCAGCCCTTGATTGGGTATCTGTAGTCCATTATGCCAGCGTCTATCAGAACGCTGCGAAACCAGTCGCCGTATCTTCTCCTCCACCTCTCCCTCTTCAAAGTTGACATCGTACACCAACCGTTGCAGCTTGTAACAACATCTATTTGACGCCGTTTAGGTATTAGTTTTTTAATCACTTGCGTATGTTAAAACTCTTTCTTTAACTTCGGTTGTTAAGGCGTTAAACTTAGAGTGGCGATAAGTAGCGGTCTTCTTTCTTGCGCTTTGCAGGAACTTAGCAAAAGTTTTTTTAGGGTAGACCTAAGTTTTTCTTTTTTTGGTGATGTTGCGTTGAAAGCTGAAACGAGGATAACTGTGAATGAGGGGAAGTATCTGAAGTTAATATATAGAAAACAGCATGAAGAGCTTAGCAGAGTTAGGACAACAGTTGTAGCAAAATCTGTCAGAGTTCGGCCAGCTACAGTGACCGAAATGCTTCAAAATCTCGCTGAGAAGGGTCTACTCAGATACACACGTTACCGTGGGGTTAGGCTAACGGAAAAGGGGTTTGCCGAAGCCCGAAAATTGTTGAGAAAACATAGACTTTTAGAGACTCTTTTTGTGAGGTTTCTAGACTACGACGTTCAAAAGGCTTGTGATGAGGCTTCTAAGCTGGACCATTATGCTTCAGAGGATCTTGTCAACACTATTTGTCGAGCTTACGGGCATCCTGAAGCTTGTCCGTGTAACAAGACCATCTTTAGCCATGAGGGATGTAAAGAAAACTCTCAAGGAGAGGCTAGATGGAAGGTTATCTAAATGTGGGGTGAAATAGTAACGACTTTTTTGGAAACAATGAAAATAATTTTAATAGTAGCATTGCTAATGATCATAATTGAATTTTTAGAACTGAAATTTGAGGATAAAATTCGGGAAAAGATAACCGGAAGACCCGTAAATCAATTTGTACTCGCTTCTCTTTTAGGGTCTATACCCGGCTGTGTAGACGCTTTCTTTATAGTATCCCTTTACGTTCACGGTTTAGTTGGTTTTGGCGCCTTGGCCGCAGTAATGTTATCCACTGCAGGAGATGAAGCGCTTGTCATGTTGACTATTATTCCGGAAACGGCTCTGCTCATCTTCGCCATTTCTGTCATACTAGGTATAGTTGGTGGTTTTTTCGCAGATAAGATCGCTAAAGCCATAAAATTGAAGACCTGCCAACCTTGTGAGATAGAAATTCACGACGAGGAACTTGACTTTAAACATTTTTTGAAGGAGCATGTTTATGACCATATACTTAAGAAACATATACCAAAATTGTTTTTGTGGATTTTCCTTACAATGCTAGCCATCGGTCTTCTGATGAAAAACTTCAATCTGGAACCAATTATAGAGGGTTTCCCCGTATTTCTGTTGATTGTTTTTGCTGCTTTGATTGGGATCATACCTGAGTCCGGGCCTCACCTCTTTTTTCTCCTGTTATTTTCTGAAGGTATTATTCCCTTTTCAGTTCTGCTTGTTAACACGATATCCCAAGATGGCCACGGTTTATTGCCGTTGCTCTCATATTCAGTTAAGGACACAATTTATGTTCAAATCTTCACAACTTTATTTGCTCTAGCAGTTGGAATAGTTTTGTTTTCGATTGGAGTTTGAAACAGGTTTGAACAGCCAACGATTACCCTTGAGCCTTTTCAAAAAAAGCTCGCTCGACCCTTTGAGAAAACAATTTACTAAAAAGAGTCATCCTGCCTAGAGGAGGTAGGGAGCGCGCAAAATATATTTCACCAATTCCTTATCAGTTAGAAAAATGTAGAAGTTCTAAGGTGTCTAAATGAAGAGCGAGGATGAGGAACTAGAAAGAATTAAACGGGCAAAATTGCAAGAAAGGATGAGAAGCGTAGTTGGGAAAAAACAGGAGAAGCCAACTTTGAGTAAACCAGTCGAGATAACTGATGCGACGTTCAAAGAAACGATCCAGAACCATCCCCTAGTGGTGGTTGACTGTTGGGCGCCGTGGTGTGGTCCCTGCCAAATGGTTGCCCCTGTTATAGAGGAAATGGCTAGAGACTACGCTGGAAGAATCTTATTTGGAAAACTGAACGTGGATGAGAACCGGGAAGTCGCCACGCAGTACCAAATAATGGGCATCCCAACGCTGTTAGTGTTCAAGAACGGGAAACTCGTGGACAGAATCGTCGGTGCAATGCCTAGACAAATTCTAGAACCAAAAATAAGACGCTATCTTTAGCAGGCTTCAAAGGAAATAAAGGACATAAAATGAATAAAGAATTAATACAGAAATTTTTGAAGAAGAGTAACATATTCGCTGTAGTAGGAGCTAGTAGAGACCCCAAAAAATATGGTTATCAGGTTTATAAAGACCTGAAGGAAGCAGGATACGAAGTTTATCCAGTGAACCCAAATACCGACAAAATTTTGGGTGACAAATGTTATCCTGATCTTGGAGACTTGCCTACAAAACCCGATGTTGTCGATGTTGTAGTCCCACCAAAAATTACGGAAGAAATTGTTAAGACTTGCAAGAAACTTGGGATCACAAAGGTGTGGATGCAACCTGGCTCAGAATCTAAAACAGCCATCAAATTCTGTGATGAGAATGGTATTGATGTGGTGCATGGTGCCTGCGTGATGATTGAACGCAGAAGAGAATGATCTGATTACAATAACTATTTTGAATACTGCAACGCGGCCATGGTTCAGAAAACTTTATGTTTGGCTCATGTTGGAGGTCCATGTAGTGTCCACTCTGGAACTCGAGCGTCAGAAACAGAGTCAGCTCTAGGGATGTATGGCTTGATGTCAATTACTGGAGAACCCTCAAGCGCGTCCAGCCCTTTCACGACTAGAGTACAATCCTGAATTCTCATGAGTTCAACAACACATAGCCCGACGGGGTTCGGTCGGCTTGGACTCCTAGAAGCGAACACACCGACCTGAGGCGCTCCAGGATGCTTCCTCGGAACAACCCGGAAGGTGCGCCTCTCCTTTTCATTGTCCCGTAAATGAAACCAGTAAAGAATGGTGATGTGTGAAAAGTTGTTGAGACCCTGCAGTCCTGCACAGAACTCTGGAAAAATCTTTACCCTTGACAGGTCACCTGAACTCTCCACTATCCCTATAAACCTGAGCTCACCTTTG
>CAYGCU010000059.1:0-4521 GCA_964348475.1 uncultured Candidatus Bathyarchaeia archaeon | reverse complement strand
CTCTGCGTCGTATTCTTGGGTCTTGTTAACGAAGTCTAGTACGTTTAGAACTGTCCCAACCATGTTGTGTGTCTTGTTGTTCGTTGCTATTGCTTTAATTGTTTCATTGTCCACTGGCATTCTTATGCCAGAGTTGAGAAAAGGCATAACATCCTCAGGATAGCTTTTAGGAAAAGGTACAAAATCGGGAATGCTGAGATTTTGGCTTAGAGTTTCCGAGGACACCCATATCAAACTGCTTATGTAATCTCCCTCATCGAAAGTGTAGTTTACAGCCATCCAGAGGTTGCCGACCTCATCTCTAGAGAAGTTAATAGTTCTGGCGTTATAAGAAACAAAAATCGCCAAAACGTTCAAATCTATAGTTGCTACGTGATCTTGAAAACTTTGAGGTATACACTCCCAAAGGATTACACTGCCATTTTCCAAGGCTTGGAGTCTAACGTATATGGGATGCACCCTGCGAACTCCGGCTTGATCTATGGAAACTATCGTGCCATGCTTTTCAGTCAGCCCGGAAAGATGCATAGAAGATAATGGAAGTGAAAGTAGAAGAAGCAGAAAAATGAACAAGAGAAGTGTTTTCTTCAGCGATAAGCCTCCTCTCTGGTTCTTCTATATAGGTTTGCGATTTCTAATATCTTGGCGTCGACTTCGCTCAGGCTCTTAAACAAGAGAATTCTGGCTCCAAACATTTTGCAACCGCCGATTATACCCATCAAGGAACGATGAACCTCAGCGTCATACTCTTTCTTGAAGTCAGCCGTGTCAATTGTCATCCTTTGAAGTTTTTCAGCTTCCATTAAGGTTAACCACCCCACATCTGGCAAACTAATTTCACTCTGATCCGCGACGAGCAATATGTTTGTTACATGGTCGCGAGCCCACATGAGATGGGCGAAATAGGTGTAGTCATCTATTTCGTGATTGATATCCGTTATGAGGTTGACTACAGATCTCCTCTTTAGGGCACGTGCGACCTCAATTGCCGTCCTCCTCAGATTTGAACCCTCGCCAGTGCGATAGGAAAGACATAGCATCCTCAAGACTCTGTAGGCTTGCTCACCGCTTCTTGCAGGTGGGAGAAAAAGCTCAACACCATTTCTGAAACAGGCAAGACCTACGTAGTCGTTTCTCCTTTGAGCCAAGTCTGCTATTATAAGGGCAACTCGCACAGCGGTGGGAACTTTCTTCCTATATTCCATGCTCCCACTCTGATCCATGATTAAAAGGACATCTAGGTTCCTTTCCTCTCTGAATTGCCTTATGAAAAGTGGTCTTTGTCCAGTTGGCTTCGGTGGGGTTCTGGCTGAAACTTTCCAGTCTATTCTGCGATAGTCGTCCCCGAATATGTACTCCCTTACGCTTTCGTACTCTATGCCCAAACCGATATATCTGCTCGGGTGCTCTCCAGCAAGCATACTTTTTACTTTGCTCTTTACTTCGAGGAGAACCTTCTTCTTATCCCTGCATACGTCAAGCATAGCCTGTTCTGAGGCTTTTTCAAACAGCCTTGGTCACCGTTTTCTTTGTGGTTTTGAGGACCTCTGCGATGACCTCTTCTGGTTGAACGTTCTCAATTACTTTTTCAGCTTTCAAAATTATTCTATGGTTAAGCACAGCGTTGGCTACAGCATCTATGTCTTCCACTTGAACCACGTCCCTGCCAAACAAGGCCGCGTAACTTTTGGCTGACTTCATCAGGAAAATTCCCGCTCTGGGACTTCCACCCCAGCTTACTTCCTCCCGCACCCTCGTATACCTCACTGTTTCGGCTACATATTTTTTAATCAGCGGAGGAACACTCACGGCCTTAGCTACGAGACTTTGCATGTCGCAAACGCGTTTAGGATCTTTAATCATAACCTCAAAATCATCCACGGGCTCTGTTACTCGAGTTTCGTGCAAGTCAAGGATACTGATCTCATCTTCCAAAGTTCTTGGATATCCCATCTTGACCTTCATTACGAAGCGGTCAAGCTGAGCTTCAGGCAAAGGATATGTGCCCTCCTGCTCTATGGGGTTTTGAGTTGCTATAACAAAAAAAGGCTCGTCAAGAGCATGTGTTAGCGCCCCGATTGTCACTTCTCTCTCCTGCATTGCTTGTAGAAGAGCGGACTGAGTTCGCGGCACAGCCCTATTTATTTCGTCAACCAGCAGAAAATGCGAGAAGACAGGCCCAAAGTGAGGGTGGAACTCCCCTGTCTTTGGATCATAAATCAGAGTGCCTATGACATCGGCAGGCATGAGATCTGGAGTACACTGAATCCTTTGATAGCCTTTACCTTCATACATGTTGAGAGCCTTCGCCAGAGCCCTAGCTATTGTTGTCTTAGCAATGCCAGGAACTCCTTCTAGGAGAATGTGGCCCTTGGCCAAAAGTCCAGCCAAGACAAGCCTTATAGTCTCTTCATACCCTATCACTGTATGACTGAACTCGTTCATCAACTCCTCACAGAAAACACAAATCTCATTAAGGTCTTTCACTTCAGTCACCTGAAAAGGTAGCCCTTCGATTGAAGGTCAAGCAACGTTAACCCAAGGATAACAACATCTCCTATCTTGCGAATCGCATCCCACGGCACGTCCATCAGAAACTCCTTCACGACCTTAGAAACAATGGATTCTGAAGGCAACGTCAGCCTAAGATCGGCCTTCTTTTTAAAGTCCTCCAACTCTTGCCTTGTGACTATATCCTTCGTGAAGTATGTCCGTATCAACTTTGCAATGTGGGGCTTCCCCCAAACGTCAAGCTTTTTATTTAGAATCTTCAGGTCTACGCCGTCCGTTGTGCTGGGTGAATACACTCTTATCCCTGGGCCGTCACGGTATAGGACAACAGAGTCGACGTAACCCAGAGCAGCTCCGTCTGAATCTAGCACCAGTTTATCTTTTATCGCTTCAGTGTTCCGGTATGGAATCTTCTTTTGGATAGGTATTCTTCTAAACATGGCCTCTCTGGCATCGTTCAAAAGAACAAGCTTGACTACCTTTTCGTCTTTTTCTGTTCGGATCACTGAGATTTTTATCGCCTTTACCTCCTTTACGTTTATGTCCCCTTTGGGCTCCCTTCTCTCAGTCTCAACTTTCCTGTGTGGTATCGGAATTCCCAATCTCTTGGCATATTCCTTATAGTGTTTGTCAGCTATGCGTTCCTGGGGCTTTAGTCCAAGCTCCTTCCTTATGTTGCCGACCAAGATCATCTCGGGTCGGAGGCCTTGAATTTTTGCACCAAAGGATACCCTAACATTTTTCAGAAGCTCTAATTTGAGGGCATCCATGTCAACCATTGTTTTCATGTCGGGTTTGCTTTCGTACACCACTAGAGTGATCTCTTTTTCGCCAACATCAATCTTTTCTATCTTTCCGTATATGTATCCTTCAGAGTCGATGACCGTTGCGTCAAGCAACTCATCTTCCCGGTACGCTCTATCCAAACCTAACCACGCAATATTAATTACTCTAGACTGCAGTAAAAACTTTTAGTGGTTTCATGAAAGAAAACGATGAGGGTGAACTAGTAAAGATAATTGGACTAGGCGGATCCGTGGTCCTCCTAGGAAGCATTTTTGGTAGTATTATTGGAGTATATGCAATGGTTAACCCATTGCTTTTCTCCAGAATTGTGGGCATCAGCCAATTTGAGGTAGAGGGCTTCTTCCTAAGCGTAAATCTGCCAAGCTTTGTAGTAGTAGTTGCTCTAGGCTACATATTTGCCACGACATTGAGCCTAAATAGCGATAATGCTTGGCGCACACCATATCTTTCTATTCTGAGCCTTATCGCTCTAGTCTTGTCCGCTCTTTCTGTCTTTAACTTCATTTCTCTATTCGGTAGTTTCTTAGCATTGATTTCTGCGATTCTTGCACATACTAGGCCAACTTTCAAGGCTTTATCAAGAAGGGAAGCTAGCTTTTTCGTGGAGATTGGAGCCATGCTTATTGCGTCCTTCTCAATCCTTTTTCTGATGATGTGGTTTGTCTCCAGATTATTCCAAACCTATTTGATGAGAGCTTGGGAATTTGGCTCTCTTTATCCATCCTCGCTTCTGATTCTGGCAATAATCTCTTTGCTTATGTTTTTCGTGACCTATTTCTTAGGCTTGTATGGCACCCATGCGGGTGCATGTGGAGCCCTCAACCTAACATTAATCGTAGCGATCTCTGCAATCGCCATCAGAAGCCAGTACGTCTACGTAAACTTTTCTGGATATATGGGTATCTTCATGCTAATCGCCGGAATAATCTCAACCCTTTTCGGAACCCTAATCTACATCAATCTTTTCTTCTCTAGAATTGCACCCCTCGAAGTCCCAAAGCGCATCTTCCCATATCACGGAAGGTATTGCGCATACTGTGGAACACCCACAGTGGCAGGCCTACATGAGACCTTATGCTCTCATTGTGGAAGAAAATTAACTTGGAAACCTGGGGCACCGTTTTGCCCCTACTGTGGACGAGTGGTTCCAAGGGACGCTCACATCTGTCCCCACTGCCAACGATCACTAGACTAAAGCACAAC
>CAYGCU010000058.1:0-4542 GCA_964348475.1 uncultured Candidatus Bathyarchaeia archaeon | reverse complement strand
TTCAAAAGACCCAGCACCTGAGCTTGAATCGTAACGTCTAGGTTTGTAGTCGGCTCGTCAGCAAACAAGAGTGTTGGTTCAAGGGCCAAGGCCCTCGCAATGGCTACTCGCTGTTTCATGCCACCGCTGAACTGGTGAGGATACTCACGCATCCTGGTTTCCGCATCTGGAAGTTCGACTGTTTCCAGAAGCTGAATTACCTTTTTTCTGATCTCCTTCTTAGAAATTTTTTGGCGGCTTTTTCTGTGAGCCATTATGACGTCTCTCAGTTGGGTTTCAATGTTGTACACGGGATTTAATGAAGATGAGGGATCTTGAAAAATGATGGCGATTTCACTTCCTCGTATTCTCCGCATTTCGTTTTCAGGTTTTTTCAGAAGATCGTCACCATTGAACTCCACCTTTCCATCTACTATTTTGCCTGGTTTTGGAACTATTCTAAGCACAGACAAGGCTGTTACCGTTTTTCCAGATCCAGATTCGCCTACGAGCCCTAAGGATTCACCTTTTTTTAGATAGAAAGAAATGTCGTCCACTGCCTTGACTATTCCAGCTTCGGTGAAGAAATATGTTTTTAATCCTTCAATGTTCAATGTGTTCTCCGTCATTTTTTGTTCACTTCCTCACTCTCGAAGCCGTGGGTTCAACGCATCGGATAAGCCGTCGCCAAGCAGGTTGAAACCGAATACTGTTAATAAGATGGCTATACCTGGGAAGACTTCAGCCCACCAAACAGTTCTCATCTCTGAGAAGTTTTCCTGAAGAATTTGTCCCCATGTAATAGTGTTTGGGTCTCCGAAACCTAGGAAGCTCACTGCAGCTTCGAGCAGAATTGCGTAGGCAATCGTCAGCGTGGAAACAACTATTATTGATGACAAAAGGTTGGGTAAGATATGCCTAAATATGATTCTAATGTTACTTGCTCCCAGCGCTCTTTCAGCTTCTATGAATTCGAATTCTCTTATTCTAAGAAATTCTCCACGTATCATTCTCGCGTTTGACGCCCAATTGAACAGAGCCAGAATTAATATAACGATTGTCAGGCCAGTTGGAATTTGGATGTTAACTACTGGGATGATCCAGAATGGTTCCCCCACCGTTAATGTAAATATCCTGACAAATACTAGAATGAACAGCAAGCTTGGAAAAACCAAGAATACTTCACTGATTCTCATTAGAAGGTTGTCTACCCAACGTCCGTAAAATCCGGCTATTGATCCGACAACGATTGATAAAGCCATCGTAATGACTGTCACTACGAGTCCCACGTAAACTGTGTACTTTGCTCCATGAATCATGTCGCTAAAAACATCTGTGCCTATCGATGATGTCCCAAACAGGTATTTCCATTTGTCTGTTTCATTAGGATCCATCCAGCTTGGTTCTTTACGAACGTCTCCCTCATAGAAAGGTTTGTAGGCGTCTGTGTCTGGTCTACTTGGATAAGGAGCAAGAAAACTCCCAAAGATTCCAACAAAGAATACGGCCAAAACAATCAGTAGACCGAAGATGCCTGCCCTATTTCTTTTGAATCTTCTCCAAGCTACGGCCCACTGGCTAGCAGACCTCCGCTTCGGTCTCTCTTTTACGTTTTCTCTTTGCTTGCTTAAAGCCATTTCTTCAACTACCTGAGTCTTATTCTCGGGTCTATGTAAACATAACATATGTCTATTATCAGATTCGCAATCAACGTCATCCCAGTGATTATCATTGTGATCCCCATAACGACAGGGAAATCTAACCCCGTAGCAGCGTCAACATATCTACGACCAAGACCCGGCCAGTTGAACACGTATTCCGTCATTGGCGCACCGGCTATTATAAGTCCCAGTGAAATTCCTAGATACGTAATTACGGGGCCAATGGCGTTTCTCAAAGCATACTTGTATATCACCGTGCGTTCGCTCATTCCGCTTGCTCTAGCTGCGAGAACATAATCGGACCTCAAGACCTCGAGCATGTTCGCTCGGATTAAGCGAATGTTTTGAGCCAACATGACATAAACGAGAACAGAGACAGGCATTATTAGATGCGCTATTTCGTCTAAGATCGGATTAGGCCACCAAAGATAAGGTGCTCCACGTGCGCCTGCTGAAGGAAGCAATCCTAGCTCGAAGGAAAATACTATTATTAGTATGAGTCCTAGCCAGAAGGTTGGCATTGAAACTCCAAATAAGGAGACGGATGTGACGGCTATGTCTTGTTTCGAGTATTGCTTCTTTGCCGAGTTTATTCCTATGGGTATGGATACGCCGAAGGCTATTAGAATTGAGATTATTTGAAGCTTGGCTGTTTCCCAAAGCCAGCTTCCTATCAAGAAATTCACCGGTATGCCCCCGTATAAGGACTTTCCGAAATTGAGACGCAAAATGTTTGCAAGCCAGTTCAAATACTGGATAGGTATTGGCTTATCAAGACCATAATACGTTCTGAGCGCATCTATCGTTTCTTGAGTCAAAGTTGGTCTCCCGATTCTAATTATGTCCAGAGGATCTCCTGCTGCGTACATAGTAATGAAACTAATTATTGAGATTCCCAAAAAGACAGGAATCATGTAGAGTAGCCTTCTCACAATGTATCTGAACATTGCACTGCCTAGCAATGTCTTCAATGTAAGACGCTTTGCGTATTCTTCCTGCCACCATCCAGCTAACTTCTTTGCTACAAATCCCTCTAGGAATGTAGCGATTATATAGATAATTACAGTTGTTGCGATTCCCGGCAAAACAAGGTTTGGCACGGTTATGACAACGTTTAAGATTAACAATGTTACAAACAAAACGACCCCGTGAAAAAGAAAATCCCAGAATCCGAATTCCACTTTAAACCACAGATACGAAGTTATTACACTATTCAGAAAGCCTACCATCAGAAAAAGCAACACAAGCCCCATTATGAATCCTATTATGGCACCTACACCTACCAAAAAGGACAAAACAAAAGCCCATGCCATAGCCAAAACAAAAAATAAAGTGGAAAACGTCATTCCATGTACGAAATATTTCAATAGGCCTCTCCAATTCATGTCTTCAGTCACTTTCTATCTTATTTTCACCTGATTTACTCTTCGCGTGTTGCCAAACCAATTCGGCACTGGAGTTTTCTGTAATAGATTTGCCGAGCCGCGATGATTTGCACCTAGCGAAGATCTTTGGGTCAACGATATCCATCTCATCTAATGTGCTTTATAGGAAGCTTAGACTACCTGATTTTATATCTATTGTGTCAATGCGGGTAATACACGGCTTGTCATGTATTATGACCTACGTCATATTTATCTCTTACTTCAGTTGCACACGTTAAAATATATAAGCGCAAACCAAAATATATGTTGTCGCAAAAACGGAAAATGGTGACAATTGATGACTAAACTCAAAAAAATAATTTTAATGCTCTCATTGGTCGTGCTGTTAACTTTCGGTACGCTGCCACTAACCATAGTGAAAGCGCAAGATGAAGCACTATTCAAAGTTACAATAATTGCTCCTGGAGATGCAAACATGGTGAGGCGCCAGTGGGGCCAAATATTTGCAAACTCGTTGAAACAACTCGGAATCGATGCCAGAGTCGTGTTTCTGGGATGGGTAGGCGTTTTTGACCGTGTCTTCACTCCTAGCCTGGACATGGTAGGCAAGACCTGGGATGAAGGTGGCTTCGACATTCAGCTGGTCGGTTGGACACCCGGATTGATCCCTGAGCCCCGACAGCTCTACTACGGAGGTGACCCGGCTTTCCTCGCGCCGACAGGACAGAACTACCCTCTATGGAACAACTCCGAAGCTAACGCGCTCCTGGACACATTTATCACCTCAACCGACCCAGCTGTACAGAATCAATCTTTGCAGGCGTATCAAACGATCTTTTTCAACGAGTTGCCCTCCTCTCAAATCTACTATGAGAGTAGACCCTTTGTAGTCTCTCCTGAATTGGGAGGCCCGGCGTTGGTAGAGACCAAGAGCGGCGGAGGTTGGCTATACGCCAATGTCCAAGTTGATCCTGAGTGGCTTACAGGCAAACCTGAGGTCGTCTACGCTTCCACTGGCACAATTCAATCGCTGATTCCGCCTCTCTCTAACTCCTGGTACGACACTATCATAAACTCAGTAATTTTCAACGGGTTGGCAGAAGTATCCGCTGATCTTTCCGATTTGTCTATTCCTGCTTTGCTGACAGATTGGACGCCTAGCGAGAATGGTTTCAAATGGACTTGGACATGTAGAAGCGGTGTCAAATGGCATGATGGGGCAGACTTCAGTGCAGACGACGTTGTGTTCTCTTTATGGTCCCTCATGAACAACAACACGGGTTCCCAGTTCGTGGGATATTACCAGAGCGTTTACGGAGACAACGTTAAATTCACATTTGAAAATGGTTCATCAACAACTCTGGGAACAGGCACCAGAGTGGGCAACATAACAGCGGTTGACGCGACTACGGTTGAGGCCTGGCTTCCCGAACTGGCGGGAGGTAAGCCTTATGGATACTTTGACCCATACCTCTTGACCTTCGCAAACAACATAATTCCAAAACACATCTTTGAGA
>CAYGCU010000057.1:0-4681 GCA_964348475.1 uncultured Candidatus Bathyarchaeia archaeon | reverse complement strand
GGATGAGCCGTCAAACTCAAAGATTGCTAGGGCAGCGCACTCAGGGAACTTCATGTTCATGTACTTGGACACCGCCTCCACCGTGCGTCTGTCCATAAGCTCGGCGGCGGAGGGAATCAGATCGCTGGTCATCACGCGAAAAATCGCTTTTCCAGCGCTTTCCACAGAGTCGAAGTAAGCGGTCATCACGAGTCTGTACTGCGGCAGAGGAAAAATTCTGAGCCGAACCCTTGTAATTACGCCTAAGGTTCCCTCAGAACCTATGAAAAGGCGGGTGAGGTCATAACCCGAAACGCACTTCCGTGTCTTCGCGCCAGTCTCTATAACCTCCCCGTTGGGCAAGACAGCCTGCAGGCCGAGAGCCCAGTCTCGGAAGGTTCCATACTTCACCGCTCGAACGCCCCCCGAGCACTCGGCCACGCAGCCCCCAATGGTGCAAGCTTCTCCGGAGGCGGGGTCTGGAGGAAGAAACAGCTTGTAGGGAGCCAACGCGTTGTTGAGGTCCTGCCACACCACGCCGCACTCCACCAAAACCTGTAGGTTGGCAATGTCGATCTCTAGGATATTTTTCATTCTGGTCAGAACTAGAAGAATTCCTCCCCTTGCGGGAACTGGTCCTCCGCTGAGGCACGTTCCAGCGCCCCTAGGGGTTAACGGAACCCTGAGTTCGTTCGCCAACTTCATGATTTCGCTTACTTGATGCGTCTCACTGGGCCAAACCACAACGTCGGGTATGCCCACATTCTCCGAAGCGTCACGAGAGTAGCACAGCAAGTCAACATGTTCAGTGGAGACGTTTTCTGCGCCCACGATCTGTTCTAAGCGTTTTGTCAGTGGTGACTCGCTCATGAACAGTGTCCTCCAACTTTGATCAACATACATTTGAGTTCTGTGATAAAAGTGTTTTAAGAAAACTTCAATTTCTGGCATCTCCACTGAATAATAAGGTTCATTTGCGTGACTATGGCAAAATTTTAATTTTCGGTTCTCGTTTTTTCTTACGGGTTTTCGAAGATGTCGAAGCGGAAGCGAAAGAGGCCTTTTTTCGATCTCTTTGACTTTGACGAGGAAGATTTCCTGTTTGGAAGAGAACCTGTCGAGGGCGGTTCTGGGTACTCCATTTCCGTGACGTATAACGAGAACGGTAAACCCGTGGTTCAGGTGAAGACTCATGGAGATGTGAACGTAACGGAATTGCGTAGAGACATCGAGCAGCGTTATCCTGGAGCTAGAATTGAAGGGTTGGAGAAAAAACCATTAATTAGAATAGTGGGTGAAGAAAAAGAAGAAAAGGAAAGAAAAACAAAGGAAAAAGAAAGCAAGATTAAAGGCAAAGCTAAGAAAAAGTCGTTGATAAGAGTAGTTGAGTAAGATACAACATGAGAGTTTTCGCCCGAAAACTGGCAAAAAGATTTGAGATTAATGTTTGATTAATAACTCCCTTTTATAGTTGACCTATATATTGTATGTATCAAACGAATTATAATGAAAAATTGTAAGGCACTTCTCATTCAAAGTTTAAATAATCTCACCGTTACACTTCTTATAGCTCAAATCAAGGTGTGGAAAAAAAGAGAGGGATAAAAAACGACTGAATACCCCTATCCGTCAGAACCTAGGCAGCCGGAGAGACCCGAAGAAGGGAGGTGGCCTTCTCCAATTCCACTACCCCGTTTCAATACCGACGACATTGGCCGTTTACTTAAACAAATACTAGACAGACTAGACGCTGTGGAGAAGCGACTGGAAAGGATAGAAAAGTTGCTGACAGCAAAGACGCCGTAAACGGCGTGAGAAACAGTTCTAAATTAAGCAAATCCGCCTCTTTCGAACGTGTCTTCCCGTGATAGGTATGGGCTGACCGCATTTTTGGCACTTCTTACTGTCAGTGATATTGTACTGAACTATTGTGTAGCCAAGCCGTTTGATGAGAAGTTCTTCACAGTTGGGACAATAGGTGTTCTCGTAACCGTGACCTCGAACGTTTCCAAGGTACGGGTACAAAACTCCGGCTTTCTTCGCCATCTCATGCGCTCTTTCTAGCGTTTCCACCCTCGTGGGTGGGTTGTAAAACTTGTAGGCGGGATAGTATCGGGTGAAGTGGAGAGGAGTTTCAGGCCCCACTTCTTTCAGGTGTTTCTTTATCACCCACCGTAGGCACTCCTCGTCATCGTTTACATCCGTGACGACTAAATTTACAATCTCCACGTGCAAACCCATGTTTTTTGCTTCTCGAGCGTTCCTCCAAACCTTCTCCACATTCGCCCCGCCACAGTATTTCTGGTAGGTCTCCGCGTCTCCCTTTACGTCTATCTTAAGCCCGTCCATGCCCGAGTCTCTCAGCAGTCTCAAAGTTTCCAGCGTCATGTAGCCGTTAGACACGTAACAGCAGTACAGCATTTTTTCACGTCCCGTCTTGAAAACTGGCACCACCCAGTCCGCTAAGATTGTTGGTTCTTGAAAGCTGACGCAAAGACCGTCGTCGTTCCGATGGAGAGCCGTCTCCACGATCTTTTCAGGAGGGTAATAGCTGGAGCTGGTAGGGTCTGGCTTGGTCTTGGAGAGGTGGTGGTTTTGACACCAAATACAGTCGAAGTTGCAGGACCAAGTGGAAAAGGTGAGGGCTGTGGAGCCTGGCCAGTAGTGGAAGAAGGGCTTGATCTCGATGGGTCTGCTTTCTAGAGCGCTGAGATCTCCATAAACCAAGGTGTGAAGCTTGCCGTCTACGTTCATTCTAGTCTTACAAAATCCTTTCAGGCCAGGTGAAATCAAGCATCTTCTCTCGCACAGGCCACATCTAACCTTATCTCCTTTGAGTTTCTCGTAAAGAAAGGCTTCGTGAACCGTGGAATATCGCAGTAATCTCTGCACTTCCAACATTATGTATAGAAGAAATAACAGAGATTACATAACCTTTTCAGAAAGTCTTAGCTATCCTTTTCTTAGCCCTGTTCGAGCAATCAAGATTCCCACTAGCGAAAAGGTTGAGGCGAAGCCTATTGGAATGCGCGCGTGCAAATTCAGCTCTAATCCTCTACCTAGTCATGGCTCTCTTGAACACCGGCACCGCGATTGCGGTCATGACGACTCCAAAGCCTATCAGCACCACGAGCTCAGTGGTTATCATGGACACCCCTGCTCCAAGCACCATAACCTTCCTTAGGGCTGTGGCTGCGTAGGTCAGTGGGAGAACTTTTGAGATGCCCTGCATATACCAGGGCATCTGTTGTATCGGAAAGAACACGCCGCTGAGGAACATCATAGGGAACATTAGGCTCATCATCACCATCATGGCAGTCTCCTGATCCCTCGCAAAGGACGTTAGCACAACGCCAAGGCCAACGAAGCTGAACACCCCCAACAAAAGCAATGCGAAGATTAGCAGAATGTTTCCATGAATGGTGACGCCGAACAAAGCCACAGCCAATGCGAGTATGAGAATCCCTTGAAGTAGACCTCTAGCCGTCTGGGCAAGGGTTTTCCCGACTATTATAGCAAGCCTGTTGATGGGAGCTACCATCATCCCGTCTAACGTGCCAACCTCCTTCTCCTGTGAGATGGCTGCAGGGAGCCCTGTCATAACGCTCATCATCACAGTCATAGCCATTAACCCGGGAGCTATGAAGTCGAAATAACTGAAGTGTCCTGGAATGGCTCCCTCTGTCTGAACACTGTATGGCTTCACAATCGCCAGTGAGTTGCTTTCGTTAACCGTTGAGTTTAGCCCCTGAACATTCTGCTGTGCCAACCATGTACCCATCTGTTCAAACACTTCCTTCAAAGCAGTCTGCAGCAACGCTGACATTTGGGGATTAGATTGGTCGGTTACGATTGTGATTGTTCCCTGATTTCCCGTCATGAGGCATACGGTGAAGTTACTGGCAATTACTATGCCTCCTTCAGCGTCTTCCCTCTGGATCATGTCTCTTACCTCATCGAGACTTGAAGCCTCAGTGATAGTCATCATACCTGTGCTGTTGCTCATCTTTTCCAAGGCCATGATGAGATTTGCACTTGCACTAGGGTAACTGCCGTATCCCTCATCCTCGTTCACTAGGGCGACGGATACATTGCTCATGGATGTGTCAGAAGGATATATGAAGCCAACCATGCTCATCATGAATAACGGCATGAACACGAGCATAACCAACATCATCTTGTTCCTAAACAACTCCATTAGGTCCTTCCAAGCAACCATAAGGGTATGGGAGACCAAACTCTTAACACCCATTCAACTCACCTCACCCTCGACCGCGCCATAAAACGCCTGTGCGTTCTCACCGGAATCTTCCGATCTGCTTTGTCCCTCACCTCGTGGCCAGTGATGTGGAGGAACACATCTTCAAGCGTGGGTTCAAGATTTTTTACTGAGTTCATCCTGCCCTTCTCCGCTCTTATCGCTTCGATTATGGTGTCGAACGCCCCATCACCATCAGCGTGAACCCTAATGTGAGTCGCGTCATCCTGAGAGGCGGAACTGACGCATTTCAGGGACTGTATCGCCGAGACCATGTTTGTGGTGAGATTCGCAATCTCCAGCTCCAAAACAGTTGTGTCAGCTCCAGAAACAAGCTTCTTCAGATTTGCTGATGTGTCAAGCGCAACGATCTTCCCGTGGTCTATGATGCCTATGCGGTTGCAGAGCATATCGGCTTCAACCATCATGTGTGTTGTGAGGATG
>CAYGCU010000056.1:0-4828 GCA_964348475.1 uncultured Candidatus Bathyarchaeia archaeon | reverse complement strand
TGCTGGAGAACAACATTGCAGATCACATACTAACCGGCGGAGTAATCAGCCACCTTTTCCTCGTAGCAAAAGGATTCAACCTCGGAAAGCCGAGCACGGATTTCTTGGAAAAAGAGAAAGTGCTGGGATTGGTAACTGGCATACGAGAGCTGATGAAAGCGTATCCTGGCAAGATTGAAGTGCCTGCTGACGTAGCTGTGGAAGTAGAAGGAAAAAGGAAAGAAATAGCAGTTAATGAGTTGCCTACAGGTTATCCCATCTACGACATCGGAACAGAGACTGCCAAAAAATACGGAGAGATCATACGTGAAGCCAAGTCCATCGTTGTCAGCGGCCCCATGGGAGTTTACGAAAACAAAGAGTTTCTATTGGGCACCAAGAAAACCTTTGAGGCAGTAGCTACTTCTAAAGCGTTCTCTCTAGTCGGGGGAGGCCACACTGTGGCAGCTGTGAAAGAGTTTGGATTAGCTGATAAAATCTCCTACGTCAGCACTGCTGGGGGAGCGCTCATAGAGTTTCTCATGGGAGAAGCGTTGCCAGGCGTCGTGGCACTTGAAAAAGCGGCGGCTAGAACCTAAAGTTTCAACAACACTTCGCCACAAACATCTTTTTTAATTAAAATCGCAAATTCGCAGACGCTAGAGAAGACTTAACTATCCAAATTTAATCCAGTAGTATTATGGACATACTAACTCTCATCGTAACAGTGGTGATAATAAGCGTTTCCGGAGCTCTGGCTCCTGGGCCTCTGTTTTTCGCCACCATCTCTTATGGCGCTAAGCTAGGGGCCAAAAGTGGATTAGCGTTCTCTGTTGCGCACACTCTAGTTGAGTTGCCTTTAGTCATTTTATTATCCGTTCTGGTAGCCTTTGGCAGCCAAACCATTGCAGACGAGCCGATCATCAGACTCGTCGTAGGAGTTGCTGGAGGGTTAGCCCTTCTTGTCTTAGGTGCTTTACAGATTCGCGACGGTCTTTCCCCAAAATTTGGGGCGTCCAGTCAAAGTGTAGTGGCATTTAAGAATCCTCTGCTTGTAGGCTTAGTCCTCACCGGGTTGAATCCGTTCTTTATTGTTTGGTGGCTCACTGTTGGATTGAAACTGGTAATTGATGCTTGGGCATTTGCGTTTCTAGCTGGCATAGGAATCATGTACCTCAGCCACATATGGATGGACTACGTATGGCTTACAGCTGTCGCCTACTTTGCAAAGATGGGAATGAACGTTGTGGGAGCCAAAGGATATAAGGTCGTCGTGATAGTTTTCGGAGCAGTACTGATTTTCTTTGGGCTTCTCTTTCTCACTTCAATCTAAGCGGATTGTCAGACAAGGAAAACTGCATGTAGTTTCCTTTTTCTTTCTATCGGCTTCTGCTATATTGCCAAGATTGAAATAATGACTATACTTTTGGAGAAGTATGTGCAATATGAGACTTCACATTGAAGATAGAAAAAATAGGTAAAATGGACGTAGCCGTCAGTATGGGTCATGTTTTTGGTACGGTTAGGTGTGCCGAGGAGGTGCTTCATCTTGGCCCGTGACTACTTTGGAAAGGAAACTGAAACTCTGCAGAGAATTGTCAACGGTAAGAAAGCTAAAGTAAAATGGGATTGGGCAAATTTTGGAAGCACTGAAGATTTTCCAGTTGATGACAACCTGATGTCATGGGTTATTGGTCAAGACAGGGCGTTGCAAGAGTGTTTCATTTGTCTTGATGAGTGGGGGCATAAGCTGAAATGGATTGAGAAGAACAAATGGTACGATGACTGGAGAGAACCTGACAAAGCCAAACCTAGGGGTAAGACTAAATTGAGCCCTGGGCCCTACCTGCTTCTCTTGGGAGACCCTGGAACCGGCAAATCCCTTATTGGAAGGGCGTTAGCAGAGAAACTGACACAAATCTACAAGGAGAAGAAGATCAAGTTATTTGACATTCTCTGTTGGAAAAATAAGATGGTTCCAAGTGAGCCCAAAATCTCGATGCACGAGGCGGGCAAGAGCAAACAGATAATGCGCAGTGTAAAGATGAGGCAGGAGAAGAAAAGATTTCTAGTTTCCACAGGTTTAAAGATGCTTCAAGTATTATTGATAGTACTTGGTTTAATACTTCTGTTTATCGGACTTTACGGCATACACAACATTTTCTTGACGTGGGCTTCCAACCCTGAGGTAGCAGATGGCATAACCTTACATGAAGCCTTTTCCTACAATTTCTTAGATTATTTCGCCAGCATGTTTCCCGATTTGACACTCGTCCTTGTCCCGGCGGGTTCACTGTTGTTCTTCGCTATATTGATTTGGTGGTTTGGAAGGTTTGGAGGGGGAACTGTTAATTTACCAGGCATCGGCGGAGCACAACAGTCCAATGTACCCAAGCTGATTGTTGACAACTCTTCCCAGCGCGCTCCCTTCATAGATGCAACTGCCCACAGGGCGTCTCAGCTCTTTGGAGACATAGCTTGGGATCCCTACCAAACAGGTGGACTGGGCACCCCTGAACATCAAAGGGTGACCGCCGGAGACGTTCACAGAGCAGCTCTAGGCATCCTCTACATAGACGAGATTAAGAACCTTGATGCGGTTGAAGCCATAACTTTGTTAACTGTGCTAGAGGACGGACAGCTACCTGTCACCGCAAGGGGCCGTTATCAGATCGGGGGCACCGCTGCACTCGCTGTTTCCACCGAACCTGTTCCCTGCATGTGTTTCCTAGTTGGCGCCGGCAACTTTGATTCCGTCAGCCAAATACACCCGGCACTGATGGACAGGATATACGGCTATGGCAAAGTTGTTAGGATGAACAATGATATGCCTAACACGGTGGAGAACCGAAGGAAATATGTGCAGTTCATTGCCCAAGAGGTGCGTCGTTTCCACCTGATTCCTTTCAGCAGAGAAGCATGCGAAGAGATCCTTGATGAAGGCAGGCGTAGAAGCAACAAGAGAGACGCGTTGACCACCAAGTTTAGACCTCTCATCTCAATCATTAAAACCGCTGCTACCCTAGCCATGAATGAAGGGAAGAAGATCGTGGAGAAGAGACATGTCAAAGATGCAATCGAGAACCACTGCAAAACAATACAGAGACAGATACTGGAACACCAGCTAAGCGAGAGAGGAAAACTGTTGGAGATCAAGCCTAAGGGTAGCAAACTGGGGCAAATCTATGGACTAGCCGTTGTGTCAGACCCCTACAGTGGAGAGAGGACTGGAAACGTGTTGTCCGTGAGGGCGCACATGGTTAAGAAGACCAAAGTTTCTAGAAGATACCCGCTGAATGGATACTACAAGGTGACTGGCATAGCCAAGGGACAGAAGGAGAGGTTCATATCCGACAGCGTAGCCAAAGTTAGAACCGTTATACTTCAAAAGTATGGAGTGGACATTGCCCAAGACTACCTGACCCACATAGACTTTGCGCAGGCTTACGGGGTTGACGGATCGTCTGCGGGAGTTACGATGGCTATACTGCTGTGTTCTCTGCTTGAGGGAAAGCCGATCAGACAGGATGTGGCTGTGACAGGCGAAATCAATGTTGGAGTGGGAGATTCGACCTTGGTTACTGCTGTTGGGGGGTTGTACGAGAAGATCAAGGCAGCGGAGGCTTGGGGATTCAAGAAAGTCGTGGTTCCTCAAAAAAACTTCAAACACTCTATAGACGTTCAAGATTACAAGATAGAGGTGGTGTCCGGCAAAAACTTAGACGACTATGTAAAAGAGTGTTTAGCATAGTTTTTCGCGTTTCCTCTGTCTACGAAAGTTTGAAGCAGTATCTCGGGGAAGTGTCCCTTTGAAAACGTAAAATATCCTTTGAACTCTAAAAAGGTGACACTAACTAAAGATAGTTTATATCAGGTTTACGGACGACAAAAGCAGAACCGTAGAAAGTCTTTGTTACTTGACGTAAAATACTTCTGTTTTGTCTTTTTTTCTTTCCGTTAGTTCCCTTCGTGCCTTTTTCTCTTTTGCTGTTAAGTCCTTTTCGGTAAGCGAAGTTATCTTTGCATCATATTCTACGAAGGATCGCGTTAGTTTAGCGAGATTTTTGTTTATTTCTTGTAGCTCCTTAAGAGAAAAGTTTGCCATGATGTCTGGATTATCGGCCCATTGAAGCCAGCCTGACACGCTACGTTGAACTGCGTGTAGGGTGAACCTGATTGTTCGCACCATGTCCAAACGATCTTGCCCTTTAACATTCTCCAGCTTCTTTATTTGCTCTAAGATTGTTTTGCAGTCTTGAACCCAATTTGCGCTCATTGAGAACACCTTGGAGCATGACTTGTGTCATGTCTTCCATAAAAACTTTGCTAAACATGTCGATTTCCTGACCTCAAGGAACTTCTGCGCGCGCAGTTCATGCTTTAGACTTTTGTTTCTTTGCCCGCACGCATAAAGACTACCACTTGCCATGTGCCGTTCTTGCGATAGAAACGTCGCTTAAAGCCGTTGTCGCGGACCATCGCGTCAACTGCCTCAGTGGGGTGCACGAAAAGGCGAAAAGGATTGCGCCGGACCCAATAGACGAAATTTTGGACAGCGTTGCCGACCTTCACCCACCAAGTATCTCGGGGATACACCACGCCGTATAATCTTCTAGCCAACGCCGAAGACAGCCCAACGAGCGCCTGCATATCGTGATAGCAACAAATCACTCGGTCGAGCGTGACGATGTCGGCTTGCGGGATGTCTGGGGCTAGGTCGACAAAGTTGCCATGGTGATGTCTCACGCGGTCGGCGTGACCTTGCCGCTCGGCCTCTTCCTTTGCCGCTTCGATATAGGCCTTTGAGGCTTCTACACTGATGGTGCTACTCGCGCCAGCGTGCAACAAT
>CAYGCU010000055.1:0-4903 GCA_964348475.1 uncultured Candidatus Bathyarchaeia archaeon | reverse complement strand
AGATCTCCAGCCTTTAGAACCAGTTTGTTGGCGGCGCCTGCTCTTACTTTAGATGTGTCTTTGCCCCAGTACATTGTAAACTCTCCAACGAGAATGTAATAGAACTCGTGGCATGGGCCATAGTATTCATCCGCCGTACTATCATCTGTGTCCTCTAGAGAGAAAACGGTTGTCTGCTTTCCCGGAGGCATAAAGTATAGTCCTACTTCGCCAGTTCCTTCTGCGCTGGCTATGGAGGTAATAGTGCAGCCAGGTACCAGATTGTCTGGGCCGGATTTCCAAGTATTCATTCCAACCACTTTGGGTCTATTTTTCAGCTCGCTCATTTTTGACTTCCCATCTTTTCTCAACCTTTTGACCAACCTTTGACATTTAAGACTTTACGTGCGCGCGCGTGTTTTTGGTTTTCAAGAGGCAAAAAGTCTTTAGCGAAACTTTAATTGCGTTGTTTTGACCTAAAGTTTCGGAAGGTTATTGAATTGGTTGAAGAGATTTATCGTCAGTTGTCTAAAGCCTATGGTAGCCCTGAGTCCAAATATTTGCCAAAAATCTTCGAAATATGTCTCTCCAAAGATGAAGCTTTGGTTCTTCTTTCTTTACCAGCGGCTCCAGAGGAGATTGCTGCAAAATTAAATGTTGGGGTTCCGAAGATCGCCAAAATTCTCAAAGAACTATTTGACAAGGGTTTTGTCCTTTACAAACGGGTAGATGACAAACTTAGATATGGTTTGAACAGTGACCTGTGGGAGTCTATTCTTGCTGACAAAAGAGACTTTGAAAAGTTCGGCGAGAAATTTCTTGACCTGTGGAACAGCTATCGTGACGAGGAAATGATGGCTAGCCCAGAAAAGGAGTCCACGCAGAGCTATACTCGTGTTATACCCGTTGAAAAAACTATTCCGATGAAATGGGGCGAAATTCTGCCATATGAAAAAATTTCAGAAATCTTCGAAAACGCTAAGACAATTGCAGTTACAGAATGCGCATGCAGAACAATGAGTAGGCGATGTGACAACCCTACTGATGTTTGTCTCCTTTTCAACGAGTTCGCAGAGATTATTGTTGAAAGAGGCGTCGCGAAAAGAATATCAAAAGAAAAAGCTCTTTCAATCGTGAAACGTTGCGAAGACCTTGGGCTCGTCCATCAATTGAACAACATGGAACCCGAAGGCTATCAGTTCCTCTGCAACTGCTGTAGTTGCTGTTGCCAAATATTGAGAGGCATGATATTTTTTGGCAGGAAAGCTGTTACAGCGAAGAGTCGTTACGTTTCATCTGTAGACCGCGAACTCTGTGACGGTTGTGGTGTTTGTGCTACGCGATGCCAGTTTGGAGCAATCAGCATTGTTGATTCCGAGGCTGTGGTAGACAAAGAAAAATGCTTTGGATGCGGCCTATGCGCCTCGAAATGCCCCACCGATGCTATTGAGTTAATCTCTATCAGAGGCCCCGAGCACATTGTAGACAATCTGGAAAAGGCACCGCCTAGACTAATTGATACTCTCATGATTGAGGAGGAAACAGTTTCTAGCTAGTCTTTGTTCTTAAGAAACAAGCAGCGGAGGCCTTTGTCACCCATCTCTGTTTCGCAGCGATTGCACGAGGTACAAGTTGACCTGTCGGAGAGTTTGTTGAGCCATTTCTGGGGAAGATCCGGCTCCATTATGAGTGGTCTCGATATAGATATGAAGTCAGCGTGTCCATCTTTCACTGTTTTCTCAGCAACTCCGAAGGAACGTATTCCTCCAACCAAGATCAGCGGAGTCTCGCCGATAACCTTCTTAACCTTTCTAGCGTATGGAAGGAAGTAAGCTTCCTCATCGGTTGTTCTCACCTTTACATAATAAGGGTCTAAATCCTCATCAGATTCATAGATGCCCCCCGAGATCTCAATGGCATCGAAACCAACCTCAGCTATTCTCCGGGCGATTTCTACTGATTCAGGTGGCTTTAGTGAGGGCTCATCCTTCACGAAGTCGTCGACCTGCAACTTGATAAGAACTGGCCATTTCTCTCCACACAGTTCTTTTATGCCCTCGAAGATTTCGATAACTATTTTAACTCGATTCTCGGTGGATCCTCCATAATCGTCGGTTCGCTTATTCATGTGTGGAGAGAGGAACTCAGACAGCAAGTATCCGTGAGCTCCATGCAGTTGAACACCGTCGAAGCCAGCTCTTTTCGCTCTCTCGGCCGACTTTAAAAAAGATTGAGTCACATCTTCGATATCCTTAATCGTCATTTCTTTTGGAAGAATCCCGATAGACTTATCGGCTATAGAAGATGGAGCCATGGGTGGAAACTTCCTCTTCTCCACTATTCCGGATTCTACTTGTCTGCCGCAGTGAGCAATCTGTAAGACAAAATTCACGTTTTCGTTAACGCGATGAACGGCCTCCACCGCCTTTTTAAGCATAAGAATACATTCGTCGGTGTGGATGCCCGTCTGATAATTTGCGGCAATTCCGTTTTCCTTTACGAAAGCGAAGCCTGCAATAATCAGTCCAACACCGCCTCTAGCGAGGTTTTCATAGAGAGCGACATACCGGTTGTCTACCAAACCATTGTCATCTGCCATTCCCTCGTAGGTGGCAGATCGAACTAACCGGTTCTTCACAGTCATCGTACCGATTTTTTTAGGGCTGAAAAGTATGGAATCTCTCCTCAAATCAAGCCTCTCCGTGTTGTTAACATTCCATAATCTCCGTTGGAATATCGTTTAATCTCTCGCAAACAGTTTTAGTTACTAGAAACTGATCTTCAATTTGCATGTCGCCCACTTCTGGAAGATAAATTGATGGCTCGATTGAGATCACCATGTTTGCTTTCAACCTTCTATCTCTGTAAGCTTGATCGTCAAGAATCCTCTGATACCCGATGAAAGGCCACTCGTGCACTTCAAGACCTACTCCGTGCCCTATTCCCCACCAATCTCCTCCCCAAGCTTCTCTTAGAACATCGCTTGCTGCTTTATCAACTTCAGAGGCAAGCACCCCTTCCCGTGCAGTTTTTTGTGCAGCCTCTTGTGCCTGGAGGAGCACTTTAAACACGTCTTTCTGCTTTTTAGAAGGTGCACCTAGAGTGAAGGGCCTCGAAATATCGCAACAATAACCGTTATACATTGTCCCAAAGTCTAGGAGCCACGGGTCTCTATGTTCCAATTTTCTTTTCCCACAGTACCACCACCAATCGAGGTGGTTTGCGTCTTTTCCAGAAGTGACCATGGTGTGGTGTGGAAAGCCCTGTGACCCAGCGATTCTACATACACATTCAATCTCTCCTACGATTTCTGCTTCTGAAACTCCAGCACGAGCGAATTTGGCTGCCGCTTCTATACCTTCCTTGGCGATTTTAGATGCCTCCCGGATGCATTGGATTTCATATTCTGATTTTACGGCTCTTTCGCTCTCAAGAATGTCTGATGCCACCTCGATCTGAGATTGTCCAATCTCCTGTCGCATACTGGCGTATAATGAAGGACTCATTGAGTATTCTCCTACCACTCCGACTCTGGATTTTTCCAGTTTCGTTTCGCGTAGGTACTTCTTCAGGGTTTGAACGTGGTCTCCAGCTGGCTTCACGTTTTTAATCCAAGTGCATTCGGATGGAAAATAGTTAGCTGCATCTATCTCCAGAAGAGGACTCAGATTCTCGTCGCGAGATAGAACTACCATAGTGTTGCCAAAATATGGCTCATAACCTGAAATGTACATTACATGTCCTCTTTGACCAAAGCGTATGTTGCCTGGCGCTGAGTAAATTACTAGAACATCGATTCCTCTGTCTTTCATTTTCGCTCTGACGTTTTTGAGTCGTTTTGAAAACTCGTTTTGAGGCGTCATCAAACTTAACACCAGCCAATGTATGGTAAACTATGCGCGCGCATAAAAGATCACTGGGCGACGTATCCACCGTCAACGGAGAGTGCCGTTCCGGTCATAAATGAAGAATCTTCAGATGCAAGGAAGAGCACGGCTTTTGCAACCTCTTCTGGGTCTCCTATTCTTCCTATGGGATGTGCCTCCGCGGTTTCTTTGAAATACTTCTCTCTTTCTGGCCCGCTTGGAGGTAGGCCCTCTTCGAGCATGGGTGTCATGATAGCTCCCGGGCAGACGCAGTTCACTCGAATTCCCTCTTTTGCGTGGTCAAGGGCTATCGCCTTGGTCAACAGGACAACGCCTCCTTTGGATGCGCAGTACGCGACGCTTTCTGGTTCGGCTACTAATCCGTCGCAGGAAGCAGTGTTTACAATAGCTCCCTTGGTTTTCTTTAGATAAGGTAAGGCGTATTTGGAGCATAGGAAAGTTCCTTTAAGATTCACGTCGATAACGCGGTCCCAATCCGCCTCAGATGCCGTTTCTGCAGTTCCCTCGATCCAGATTCCCGCGTTGTTAAACAGGATGTCTAGCTGTCCGAACTGCTTCACCGTGGTCTGGATCATCCTCTTTGCGTCAGTCGACTTAGAGACATCGCCTTGAATGAAAATCACATCCTTGAATCTCTCATTCTTCAACTTGTCGATTGCTTCTTTCCCATGTTTTTCCGATCTTCCAGTGATTGCGACTTTTGCTCCTTCCTTAAGAAACAGTAAGGCCGTTGCATAGCCGATTCCTCGAGTTCCCCCTGTAATAAGACCAACTTTTCCATTTAATTTTCCCAAGCCTTGTTCCCTCCAATCGTTTATCCGAAAATACACTTGTCACAGCCTAAAGCTTTTTGTACGACTTCTCATTTGATGCAATTTCTGTGCGCACAAAGTAGGCTTGCCTAAACCTCAACTTGCGGATAACCCTTAAGAGGAAGCAAAATGCATTGATTCAAAAAACCCAGGAGCCTTCATATGGGGTCGTCAAAATCTAATGCTTCTCTTATTGTGCCGTACGTTTCCGCTTTTTTGACTCAA
>CAYGCU010000054.1:0-4948 GCA_964348475.1 uncultured Candidatus Bathyarchaeia archaeon | reverse complement strand
CGAAGAAAATGATCCTCGTAAGCTCCTCCGTCGCTGCCCTCGGCAGCTTCATGGCCAGCCAAACCGTCAACCCCACGATGCTGACCCTCGCGGTCAGCCTCGTCTACATCAACACAACCATCTACCACCCAGCTGCTTACAGCTTCACAACCCGGCTCTTCAGGACTCGAGACCGGCCGAAAGCTCTAGGCATACACGGCTCCGGCGGCACCTTCGGCATAGCCATCGGCCCCATCTCCGTGAGCATCCTCATGGGAATTTTCGCCTTTGGCTGGCGGCAAGTCTACCTCTTCTGGTTCGTCCCCCTCCTACTTGGCATCGTTGCGGTGTTAAGGATCAGATATGAGCCCACCGAGGACGCGGGGGACGACGCCTCCAAGACGGAGTCCCCGCCCCAAAGCGGCTTCCTATACACCCTCAGCCTCTTCATGTTCCTCGTCTTCCTCGCTGTAAGGATGATGGCGGGACAGATGATCGGTGCCTTTCTCCCAGTCTACCTCGTCGATGAGAAAGGGCTCAGCGACGTCCTCTCGAGCCTCATCTACGGAAGCAGCTCTCTCATGGGGCTGGTGGCAGCCCCTGTGGGAGGCCTCTTAGCGTCGAGGCTTGGCGAGAAGAGGTGGTTGCTCACCGCCCTCTCCCTCTCCTACGTCTTTTTGGGTCTCGCCGTAGCTGTCCCCAACATCATCGCCTTCGTCGCCCTCTACCTCTGCTACGGTTTCTGCACTTTCCTCGGGATGGCTGCGAACTCTGCGATCATGGCCCGACTCTCTCCGAGCCAGAGGCGGGGCCTCGCCTACGCCTTCTTCTTTATTCCCGGTAGCGTCATGGGGGCAGTGGCTCCGCTCATAGCCGCTTACATCGCCTACGCTTTCGGGTTGACCAGCATCTTTGTTGTCGCGCTAGTCGTATACGTCGTCGGTCTCGCCGCGCTCAAGCTCGGTGTCAAGATCTGATGCGCGCGCGAAATGTGAAGTGTCACTTATAAATTGCAGAGGCTATAGGGTTGAAGGGGTGTTTCAGTGACTAACGTGTTATATTTGGTAGATAGTTACCTCAAAGAATGCGATGCTACTGTGGTTTCGGTTAAAGATGGAAAATACGTAGTTTTGGATCGAACGATTTTCTATCCCAAAGGAGGGGGGCAACCATGGGATACTGGGGCTATCACTAAACAGAATAGAATGTTCAATGTTGTTTACGTTGGCAAGTTCTCTGGAGAGATATCGCATGAGGTTGATCAAGCTGGCTTGAGAGAAGGAGATAAGGTTCATTGCGTCCTGAATTGGGAAAGAAGATACAAACTTATGCGAAGCCACACGGCGGCTCACGTGTTCGCTTCTCTTCTATGCAAAGGCACAGGCGCACTTATCACGGGCAACCAGCTTGAAGAAGACAAGGTTCGATTCGATTTTAGCCTCGAAAAGTACGATCGAGAAATACTTGACAAGTACATAAATGAAGCAAACAACTTGTTAAAGAGAGACATCTCTGTAAAATGGTACGAGCTTCCCAAAGAAGAAGCCCTCAAGATCCCGGGTGTAATAAAAATGGCTAAGGCCCTCCCACCAGACATTCCCAACCTCCGCATTGTAGACATAGTCGGTGTGGATAAACAAGCTGACGGTGGAACACACGTTAAGAACCTGAAAGAAGTAGGAAAGATAGAACTGCTTAAAACCGAAAACAAAGGGAAAAACAACCGGCGGGTCTACTTCACACTTGCATAAAAGCCGCCAGCGGACAAAAAAGGGATTTGCGGGAGACATCACCAGCGCACCGCGGGTTCAAATCCCGGCGACCTCACCACTTTCTCATGCAGTCAACTGCACGCACTAAGTAATCTAAAGCTTTGCAGGATCTACTGCGAGAAAGCTGACAATTGTTGCCCCGACGACACCCAGCAGTCCAAGAGAACCTCCAAGACCCTCATAACCAAAAGCAACTAGAGCGGCTCCTCCAACTGCGGCTCCTAGTGCTGCACCTAGGTTCACAACTGCAGCGTCAACTGACATCAGTGAACCTCTGAGTCTTGGAATCTGTTCAAGGGTCAAACTGTTAGCTGCTGAAGCAACCATGCCGAAAAACCAACTGGCAAATAGAATCAACAAAATAGAAAGCCACAAAACCGGCGCAAAAGCAAACACAACGGTAAATACTCCTGAGAGCAAGGCGGTTAGGACTGTGGAAGCTTTTCTGCCAATCTTGTTTACCAATAGCCCACTTACTACGCTGCCTATTGCATAGCACAACGCTCCCCCCAGTAACACAAGGGATGCTAGACTGGTTGAAACAAGAAAGCGCTCTCGGACAAATGAGGCTACATAGGCGACAATCGCGACAAATGCCCCAGAACGAAGAGCATCTCCAATCAAGCAGGCAACAGCGGACCTGTTTGACAAGATTTCTCTGAAGCTCTGTAGATAAGTTCTCATACTGACAGAGTTCGGTGGATTGGCAAGAGCTGATGGAAGGCCTAGAAAAGCCAATAACAGGCTCATCAGCAGGATGGGCATGACAAATCCAAACACGGGATACCGCCAGCCGCCAAATTCTGCTATGACACCGATGACTGGGGCTCCAACGACATATACAAGCGCCCCACCTGCAACAATCCATCCTACTGCGTTGGCTCTTCTCTCCAGAGAGACATGTTCGCCAACCATCGCAAAGGTCATCGGCGTGACCATCGCAAAGCCTACCCCACTAAGTGAGTAGGATATGAGGAATGACGTGAAATCCAAAGCCAGGTAACATCCTATTGCAGAGAGAAAGATAAGCAATAAGCCTGCAAGGAGCAACGATTTGTGTTTGAATTTGATGCTTAAAGCGCCCATCAGTATTGCGGAGACAAACGCGGCAGCCGAATATGACGTGTTAATCTGTCCTGTTATGCCGACAGATGTATTGAACGTGTTGCCTATGTCTATCAGGAGAAGGGCAACCAAGACCGATATTGGACCCGAGGCAAAACTGGCTGCAACTAGTGAAGGCAGAAACATTTTTCTTTGGGAAGAACTTGGCATATCTTCTGGATGCTCATCCATTTTCCGTATCGACTCCTAGATCGTGAAAATCATGCTGGGTGTTCCATTTTGTTCATTGTCCTATTATAAGTTGCTTTCTCAAAGAAACTAGCCCGCACAAAATATGATAAAAAAGAGGGAGTTTGCGGGAGATATCACCGGGGCACCGTGGGTTCAAATCCCCCCCATCTACTTTTTAATTAGAGTTGATTATGGAATTAACCCATGCATGCTGAATCCTCAAATCGCTCGGTTGTCCTCATGCTGATGCCTCTCGTCCTTGGCTGGCTATTCAAGGAGGTACAAAAATATAGCAGAAAAATGGGGATTGCGGGGGATAACAAAGACATCATGGAAAAGGATTCTTGGTGACCGAGGAAAAGATTGAAAGACTTAATGAACACAAGGAATGGTTGCACAACGAAAGCAAAGGCGTAGAGGAAGCTATCTCAAAATTGAAAACGAACAGGAACGACCAAGTTTGGGTAAAGCGAAACTATGAGAAATGCAGCGGATGCAGAAGATGCGAGATTACTTGTTCGCTTTATCATGAAGGGAAAATTTGGCCTGAAGCTTCGAGAATAAGGGTTTTCATGCTTGTCCCAGGTGTTGAGATCCCCAGTTTATGCTTTCAATGCGAGGATTACCCCTGTGTTGAAGAATGCCCGACGGAGGCCCTATCCGTAAACAGTCAAACTGGAGCAGTAAACGTTGATGCTTCGAAGTGTACTGCATGCGGTCTATGCATAAAGGCTTGTCCGGGAAAGGTTCCACACCTTCATCCAGAAGGAAACTACATCATTATCTGCGACCTATGCAATGGAAAGCCAAAATGCGTCAAAGCATGCCGAGAAGGCCGATGGAACGCTTTGAAGCTTATTCTAAGAAAAAAGAAAATCTCTCTCAAGACTTTAGCCAAAACACCGCAAGAACTTACACATGAAGTTGCCAAGCAACTTCTTGGAGAAGAAACCGCAAGTGAAGTGATGGGTTGATGAGGGGCTACGCTGGAAAATTCTTAGAAATAGACCTTTCCAACGGAAACATTAAAGAAACAAAGTTTCCAGACAAAGTTTTAAGAAATTATATCGGTGGAAGAGGCCTAGCCGCAAAGGTATTGTGGGATAGACTTGGCAGAAAATGGGAAACAGTAGATCCACTTGGCCCAGAAAACATTCTACTAGTACTTACAGGCCCATTAACAGGATATTTCCCTGGAACGAAAGTTTGTGTTTCAGGAAAGTCTCCTCAAAGCAACGGTGTAATAGGCTCGACGGTTGCAGGCGAGTTTGGAGTAGACTTAAAATGTGCAGGTTACGACGGTCTAATAATAGCTGGAGAAGCAAAAAAGCCATGCTACATATTCATATGTGACAACCAAGTCGAAATTAAAGATGCCTTGCCTATCTGGGGCAAAAAAGCGAGGGAAACCTTACGTTTTCTGGTTAAAAAGTCAATTGAAGAAATCAAAGGTGTTCGGCCAAACTACGGAGAAGTAAAGGAACCGTCAATTCTCTATGTTGGGCCAGCGGGAGAAAACAGGACCAGGGTTGCAGCTGTCGTCGCTAAGTATGCGCATGGAGCGGGTTACGGTGGATACGGCGGAGTAATGGGAGCCAAAAACCTAAAGGCAATAGTCGTAAAGGGGTTTGGTCCACTGCCCGGCGTATATAATCAAGAGAGAATGCTGAGTCTAGCCCAAGAATTTTCAGAAAGGGTCTTTGAGAATAAAGGGTTTAGACGCTGGGGAACTGGAGGAGGAGGCTATTACTTTGGAGCCGAAACAAGTTCTGAGCCTATCAGAAACTGGCAAAAAGAATGGCATGAAAAAGAAAGCTACAAGCGAGAAGAATTCGACAAATACTGGGTCAAAAAATACTGGGGAGACTTCGGCTGCCCGATGACCTGCCTGAAGCTTGCAG
>CAYGCU010000053.1:0-5002 GCA_964348475.1 uncultured Candidatus Bathyarchaeia archaeon | reverse complement strand
ACCCTTTAACGTTTATTTCTTCAGGTGCTTCGCAAACGATTCCGTGTACTCTCAGCCGGTTTAAGGTTCTGTCCCAGAACACTTTCTCCACTTTTATGCCCAGAAAAACCGAGAATCTCTTACCTTTTTTAGGACGAGCGTACCGCTCATCAACCCTCACTACCCGGGTTGTCCGCGCATACACTTCGTCATTAGACACCACAATGTTATAGAGGTGCCAAAGATCGTCTAGCGTTTCTGGGACTACAATAACTTTGCCATGTTTGAAATCCTTTCGCAAGATCTTCAACCAAAGTTCACCTTTCACGCGCTTCTTTTTTGATCGACAATACTAGTCCCCTACCGGTGACCGTTGCGCTCATCAACAGCACTCAATTCCCTATAGAAAGGGCTATAAAATAAGATTTGCAGCTGCGCGTGGGATTTGCATGTTGCCCTGAGGCGTGGGGACAAATATGCGCGCTCACTCATCTAAATTTATTAGGGGCATCCAATATTCTTATGCTCAAACGGTGATAATCCTTGTCTCCTCAGCGAGCTATTTCGGTGTCAAACCTCACAAAGTTCTATGGGAACTTCAAGGCTTTAGACTCTGTCTCTTTTACAGTCCACAAAGGATGGGTCTACGGCTATCTAGGTCCAAACGGAGCAGGCAAAACCACAACTATAAGAACTATGCTTGGCCTCCTGAAGCCAGACCAAGGTGAAGTTCAAATAACCGACATAAACCCAACGAGATACCCCGTTGACGCGCTTCAGAACCTAGGATACGCTCCAGAACTACCAACTCTACAAACCTTTTTCACAGGAGAGCAGTTGCTAGACTTCATGGGAAAAATGTTTGGTTTGGTCAAGCAGCATAGGAAGGAGAGGATTAAACAACTCCTTGATCTCGTTGGGTTAGAAGAGTGGGGAGACCAAAAGATTGGAAAGTACAGTAAGGGAATGGTTCAAAGACTGTCTGTAGCCCTAGCCTTGATCAACGACCCCGTGGTCCTGATTATGGACGAACCTACTATTGGTATGGACCCAGAAGCTACAGCTCACTTCAGAAATCTTTTCATGACTCTTTCGAAAGAAGGCAAAACCGTCTTCATTTCATCGCATCTCCTAGATGAAGTTGAACGAATCTGCACCCACGTGGGAATGATCAACAAGGGCAGAATGGTCTTCGACGGTCCAATGGAACAGGTGTTAGAAGCCTTTACCCAAAAATGGGTCGTAGAAGCAGAACTGGAAAAAGTAAGGGAAACCATTGTATCAGCTCTCAAAAAACTTGACTACGTAGACGATGTCAAAGTTGAAGGGAACAAACTGAGAATAGAACTGAAAGAAAAGAAGGACTTAAGAGGCGAAATCTCCTCAGAAATTTTCAAGCAAAAAGGCGTGTTACTAAGCCTAAACCTCCACAAGATAACGCTGGAAGACGCTTATCTTCGCGCCCTAAAAGGAGGTCAATAAAGTGAATGCCCTTCAAAGAGTTGCTACAATCATTGGCTACGAGTGGAGAAGAGCATTGGCAAAAAAGAAGATTCTGGCTCTAATGATTCTCGCGGTAGCTATTCAAGCGCTTCCCCTGATAGTTTTCACTCAGATCCGTCTGGACTTAACTGAAGCCGCCAAAGCCACCATGTGGGTCTTCGGCGTATTGGGCGGTCAAAATTTGTTCGTTCAGCTCGTCGCTGTCATAATCGCTGGCGGCTCTATGGCAGAGGAATACGAACGCGGAACGGCTGATATACTACTTTCAAAACCCATTAGAAAACTAGAATATATGTCGGGAAAGTTCGTAGGCGGCTTTTCATTGTTAGTTTTTGTAGAAGCCCTTATGGTTGCTATCGGAGTTTTTCTGGGTTTCGCATTTTTCGGTCCGCAAAAAAATCTTGAGTTTGCCCCGGTTATTCTAGGGGCTATCGCCTATTCATCTCTACTCTTCTTTTCGTTAACATTCATGTTCAGTGAAGTTATTCGAAAAGGCACGATTGCAATGCTGGCAACCATTGGTGTATTCATAGCGTCTCAGATTCTGTACGGCGTCCTCCTTGTGTTATACTCTGTTTCCGGAGTTAATGGTGAAGCAAATCAGTTCTACCTAGACGTGAGCAAGTTGCTCCCAACATGGAGTGCAACAAATCTCCCAACATTTATAGCTTCAGAGTTGATGCCAATGCTAAACAACCCCTTGATAGGTCTAATGACCGGAGATATTGCACTTTCAGCCTTGGTCATAGTGGGTTATACTATAGTTTCCCTCCTAATAGCCATCGTAAGACTCGTCAAATCAGATGTCACAAAAAGGGCTGATTAGCACAAAACTCTCGACCCGCCGTTAGCCTAGACTTCGGCTTTGGTCAAGAAATCCTCTGCGTTTTTTAGAGCTATCTTATAGAACACGAAGGTTGCGACAAGGGCTATACCTGCACTTATGGAAATTGCAATGTAGAGATTTATTTTTGGCAGGGACACGGGTAGGTTCATCATCGTAACTGCGTATGGAATGAGGGGAGAGAGTATTGCCAAAGCTAAAACCATGCATAAGAGTCCGTAGACGAGAACTGTTAACGGCCTAACCATCCTAGGCCTTGGAACTTCGGTGAAGTCGGCTCCCTTTATTCCCGCTCCGAGGGAAACGGCGCCTAAAGCGAAGATCAGCAGCACGGATTCTATTATCAATGCTATTGTAATATCTGGTGAAGGACGGGCGATTAGAATTCCAATAGCACCGCACACCAGCGTTACTATGCATGAAAATATGATTACAAAGGCGTACTTACACTTGACTAGGCTGCGCGCAGTGAGAGGTGAAGAAAAGAAAAGCCATACAGACCCACCCTCCTCACCAATAATTATTGTGCCTAACATCAAAGCCATTACGGCTCCAGGCGCAAGAAGAATCCAAGCGAAAAGGAACCTAGAACCCCCTGGCGCAACAGGCGTACCATACACTCCTAAATACTGCATGAAGGGCACAAGTATGAAAACTAGGGGCATTATGAAAACGTACATGAGTTCTCGACGTCTAGTAAAGGCCTTAAAATCCTTCCTTATCACAGCAGCCTCCAATGAGGAAAAACCAAACTTTCCTAAAAGGCTAGCCTTTGGGACGTAAACTCCTCTGGAGACAGTTATTGCTGGCGGCTCGTACAGCCCAAATCTAGCGTTCAATTTAACAGCCACATAGAAGAGAACCAAGATGAAAAGAAGAGTAGCCAGCGAAAAAATAACAGTTTGCGCCAGCATTCCGCTCATAAAAGAAGCTAGAGCCATCCCTAGCCAAACGTAGGGAATGAACCAAATCGCCTCTTGGGCACCAGCAACCATCTCAATGAGGGCGATGGAGCCACCGCCAGGCGTGAGAGCAAACCAAACCACGTAGAAGATCATCAAAAAGAGTAGAGAACCGAGGAATCTCACCCAAATAGCTGCCTTTCCAGAAGTCTTGTACACAGCTCCTGTAAGCCTCGTCTGCATAACTCTGAAGATCTCCGTGGTTGTGCTAGCTAGGAAGGCGCTAGCCAGCATAGCAAAAATCGTGAGGACAGCAAGGGGGGTCGTCTGTAAATAGATGGAAACCGTGGCTATGGCTGAACTGAATAGAATGATGGAAGCTAGGGGGACACCGATGAGGTGGGCTATGGTGGATGCGAGAGTGTGCTCCTCCCACGTGATGGGTAACCAGTACGGAAGTTGAATAGAAAATCTTACTCCCATCCTTTGGATTTGACTCATCGTGGTGAAGATTAAACTGTAAAGGAGAACCATGGTGGGGAAGGATAGGAAAAGGAGACGGGCGCTTTCATAGAACAAAGTCTTCACTTCAGGGTCAGGCACTGCATTATAGAAGATTCCTCCACCTAAACCTATGACTATTCCTAGAACGCAGGCTCCTCCATACAATAAGTACTGGAAAGCTCTTCTCTCTCGATACCTTCTGAGTCTTTGACCTCTGATTAATCTCCCAGATTTGGCATCAACCCTAATGAGGCGAAGAACGGTTTTCCAGTTCATTTCAGAAGTGCCTCAACCACCGCTCTAACGTCTTCTGTTCCTGTAAGTTTCAGGAAAACGTCTTCCAAGTCTGATCCGGGAAGCCTTGCCTTCTGCCTCAACTCCTTCATGTTGCCCAAGGCTAACAACCTTCCTTCGTACATGATGGCGATGCGGTCGCACATGGCTTGGGCAATCTCTAGAACGTGGGTTGACATAATTGTTGTTACTCCCTGTGTTTTTAGTTCGCGGAGTAAGTCCTTTACGATTCTAGCGGACCTAGGATCTAAACCGCTTAGGGGTTCGTCCAAGAGCAGCAGTTTTGGCTTGTGCAGAAAAGCTGAGATGAGGGCGATTTTCTGCTTCATTCCTTGAGAATAACTGCTTATCATGTCGCCTTCCCTGCCCTCCAATTCCATAGCCTCTAGGTATTCCTCGATTCGAGCCTTCTTCTCTGATGTGTCCAAACCGTAAATGTCACCCACGAAGTCAAGGTATTCTAACCCAGTCAAAAACTCGTATAATCGCGGCGACTCAGGAACGTACCCCACCTGCCTCTTAACTGCAACGGGATCGTCTTCCGCCTTCGCGCCCAAAACGTTCACGGATCCAGAGTCTGGCTTGATCAATGCCAAAATCATCTTTAAGGTAGTGGATTTACCTGAGCCGTTCGGGCCTAGGAGACCTAGGATTTCTCCATACTTGACGTCTAAGTCAACGTAGTCTACGGCCACGATGTCAGCGTAACGCTTAGCCACTCCCCTCAACTTTACAGTTGCCTCGCCAGCTGAATCCATAGAAAACGACCACATCGAAAAACTGAAAATTACAATTTAAAGGTTTATCGCTTATGTTGAATGTTGAAGCTTACACTATAGGTGTTTGCCTCGAATCTCGCGCGCGCTGACTGCCTTTTCGTTACTCGATTCTGCTCAGTTTTCTTTTTCCAAAGTAAAGAAGCACAATCCCCGTCAAGAATATGATTACAGTCTGCAACAAATGGTCGAACAAGAGA
>CAYGCU010000052.1:0-5043 GCA_964348475.1 uncultured Candidatus Bathyarchaeia archaeon | reverse complement strand
TCCAGCCACTTCGCTATTCCAGCCGCCATCTCCGCGTTGTCCTCAAAGATAACCCGTATGTAGGGGAGAATCTCCTTCACAGCTCTCACCGAGGAAACGTGCATCCTCCTCCGAATTTTCATGCCAATCAACCTCTGCCTCCGTCGCTCCTGCTTAGTGCGTGCCAACCATCTTACACGCTCTGGAAACCTGAAAGGAGTCCACCCGGAAGGCTTTGTTCTCTGCCGAGACATCGCCACACCCGCCGTCATGAGGTCAACCACGTAGCGAAGAAGCTTCCAGTTCTGTGTCGCCCGGATTCTTCCTCGATATACGTCCGCTCTAGCAAGCGCTTCCATAGCCCTCGCTAAGTCCCGTGCATCTGTCAACTGGTAAGGAGCGTTCTCGTAAACCCACTGGAAAAGCATGTCAGGATCGACATCCGCCTTGTCAATCGCACGTTTCGCCTCCGCACAGTTCCTTGCATAAAAGATAGTCCTCAAAACGTTGAAGATGACTTCTTTTCGGTCTCTCTCAGCCAGCCAAGCCACGTCCTCATATTTAAGTTGTCTCCGACCATGTGCCAACGCCTGCAAATCGTTTATCGCCGAGCGAACGTCTCTCCCCGAACGTTCAGCGATCAGTCTCAGCGCTCTCTCGTCCGCCGTAATCCCCTCTCTCACACAAACTTTCTTCAAGCGTTTCATCACCTGAAAGATGGTGGGCTTCTTAAACTCTACGAGTAGACAATACCTTCGGAGGGTTGAAAACCGCGGGTCATACGCGTTGTTGGCTATGAGCACGACTGGAAGGCGTGCAGTTTTGATCGTTTCAATTACCGCCCGAACCCCGCCTCGATCCGCCGTCCCCGTGATTCCGTCTAACTCGTCCAACAAGACCACTCGCTTGCCACCAAACAAAGTTGCGTACTGAGAGGCTAAACCGGCAAACCGCTGAACCGCCTCTGCAGTTCTGTAATCACTCGCGTTCTTCTCCACAAACTCCATCTTCAAGTCATACGCTAAGGCCTCAACCGCCACCGTTTTTCCAACACCTGGAGGTCCGTACAAAAATGCGGCTCGCTTCTTAGGAATCCCCTTGTTCCACGAGTTTATCCAGCTGGTTAGCTTTCGAATTGCTTCTTCGTTTCCCACGACCTCTGAGAGGGTTCGAGGCTTGTGCTTCACCGTCCAGGCGGCGTACACGCCCGCTAAACTCCCCTCTTCATCTCATAACTGGCCTCAGTGAGCCGAGCCAGCAGGGCGCTCAGCTGAACCTCCTCGTCAGCTCCCTGGACCAAACGAAAGTCGATCTCTCCAATCGTGTCTGCCAACCTTGTCTTCCACCGCTCTGGAATATTGAAGCGGAAAATCTCAATGTGAATCTGGCGGATGATGTCGCTTCCCGCCAACCCATACTTCAAAATCATTTCCCTCAGCTTATCTCTAGCGCCAATGAAATCGCCTTTCATCGCTATCCCAATCATCTCCCGAACATCAGCAGGATTTGCCCTACCCACCACTGAGTACACAGTCTCAGCGTCAATTGGCTTACCAGCTGAGGCAGCTGCCTGCAACGCGTTAACCGCCCTCCGCAGATCTCCACCAGTAACCTCAAATATGGCAGTAAGCCCCTCGTCAAGCATCTTCACGTTCTCTTTTTGGATGATATGCTGCAGGTAAGCGTGCTGATCTTCTCTCGATAGATAGGTGAAACGGAAGGGTGCACACCTTGACTGGATCGGCTCAATGATCTTGCCCGAATAGTTGCAGATGAGGATGAATCGGCAGGTTTCGGTGAAGCGCTCCATGGTGCGCCTCAACGCTTGCTGAGCGTCGCGGGTCATGTTGTCCGCTTCGTCAAGGATCATGATCTTAAACGGTATCTCCCCGATAGATCTGGTTCGAGCAAAAGTCTTCACAGTTTGCCTCACCACGTTTATTCCGCGCTCGTCACTAGCGTTCAACTCCATAAGGTGCTCCCGGTAACCCTCACCATAAAGGTCATGCGCCAAGCAGAGTCCTCCAGTCGTCTTGCCGGTTCCCGGTGGACCCGCGAAGATGCAGTGTGGAATGTTCCTCGCTTTGACGAAGCTATTCAACCGCTCCACTATTTCCTTCTGGTTCACCATTTCATTGAGAGATTTTGGACGGTACTTCTCAGCCCACATCTCATAGCTCAACTGTCAGCCTCCGTGAACGTTAGTTAGAAGAGACAGAGACATAAATTAGTATTTGCATGTTCACCGTGGGCTTGAAACGCCTGATTTATAAGGTTATTAAACACTATTGAACAGATTTGCTGAAGGTTTGCAGCGATGATGGGAAGCATATCCAAACAAGAAGGCGCTGGCGAACTTAGGCTTGAGAGAAAGATACTGAATAGGCGTGACGTGCTCATCTTGAAGCAAAACTTGTGCAACGGCTGCGGCATCTGCGCTGAGGTTTGTCCGAAAGATTCGGTGAACATGAAACCCGCAGTGATAGAAAAAGGCCGACTATCCCACCTTCCCACCGTCGACGTAGATGCGAAAACCTGTATCCTCTGCGGTGTTTGCGCTGTTTTCTGCCCCTTAGGCGCGTTGGAGGCTTGGGTCAACGATGAAAAAACAGCTATGTTTGTTAAGAATGAGGCCATTCCACAACTTGTCAAAACTATCGAAGTTGCCCAGAAGATGTGCAAGCCTGATTGTGGGGTTGAATGTGAGAAAAGTTGCCCGAGAGAAGCGATAAAGGTAGCGGTTCAAAGAGAGAACGATCGGGTTCACAAAATCCTCAGCGTTCAGATTGACAAAGACCTTTGCTTTTATTGCAAAGTCTGCGAATATGCTTGTCCCTACGGAGCGATCAGCGTCACCAAATTCTTGGAGGGCTCAATCACCATCGAGACAGAGAAATGCCCAAAAAACTGCCAAGTATGTGTAGACGTATGCCCAAGCAAAGCAATAGCAGTGTCAGGAAAGAGGAAGGTCGAGTTGTCTCAAGAATTCTGCGTTTATTGCAAAGCCTGCCAAAACGTATGTCCAGAAGGGACGATTCATGTCACTGTCGACAGGGTTTCGCATACACCCATAACGTCTGCGTTTTGGATCACTCTTCTGGAAAAGTTTGCTTCCTATCAGGTGGCTGCGAAAGAGCTGGTCGCCAAGTCCAGAACTAAACAGGGGTCAATTATTAAAAGCCTGATGTAACAAGTTCAAGAGAGGTGTCTAGATGCAACGAAAGTTTATTGTTTCAGATCCCGAAGAGTGCACTGGATGTAGAATCTGCGAATATGTTTGTTCGGCGGTGAAGGAAAAAGGATTCAATCCTTTGCTTTCTCGTATTCGGACGATACGGATGGAGCCCGCTTTCAACATGTCCATTGCTTGCCGCCTCTGCGAAGACCCAACATGCGTCAAAGCTTGTCCGAAAAAGGCTCTTTCTCGGGACGAAGAAACGGGCGTAATTAGGTTGGATGAAGAGAAATGCAACGGTTGCGCGTGGTGCATTGAAACATGCGAATTTGGCGTGATCGCGTTGCACCCCGCCAAAAAGACCATGATCGTTTGCGATCTCTGCGACGGAGATCCCAAATGCGTCTTATACTGTCCGAAAGATGCTTTATCCCTCAAAACACCTGAGGAAATATCGCAAAAAACTAGGAAGAAAGCAATCAAAACTATAGTGCCCGAGATTGGCGGATAACTGCTACTCTTCTATTTTCTGTATGCTACGATTCTCTACTCGTTAAGTATTCATCTATAGAGGAGGCAGCTTTCCTACCAGCAACGATCGCTTCCATCACGGTTGCTGGTCCAGAGACTACATCTCCGCCGGCAAATATTCCAGGCAGACTTGTTTCCAAATTCATTGGATTCACTGTTATGGTATTCTGTCGGGTGACTTCGATTTCTGTGGGCAGGAAGGAGGGGTCAGGTGACTCGCCGATAGCCAATATCAGCGTATCTAGTGGGATGGTGAACTCTGAGTCCTTGATGGGTACTGGTCGCCTTCTACCGCTCTCGTCAGGTTCTCCCAATTCCATTCGCATGCACTCGATGCCAACAGTTCGACCATTCTTACCCAAGATTTTCTTCGGCGCTACCAAGAATTGAATTTTCACACCTTCCTTTTCTCCGTGTCTTGTTTCCCAAGGATTCGCCGGCATCTCTTCTCTCGACCTTCGATACAGAATAGTGACTTCTTTGGCTCCTAGTTGCAGGACGGCTCTTGCGGCGTCGATGGCAACGTTGCCGCCGCCTATTATTCCCACCCTATTTCCCAGTTTTACTTTCTTTCCCATGCTTATCTCTCTCAACAAGTCGATGGCGTGCACGACTCCCTTCAGCTTCTCTCCTTCAACCCTAAGTTTCCGACTTTTTGGAGCCCCAGTTGCGATGAATACTGCTTTGTAGCCCTCTTTCAAGAGTCCGTCGATTGTTAAGTCCTTGCCAACCGTCACATTGGTTCTGATCTCTACTCCTAAGCCTTTAATACGTTCGATTTCAGCGTCAAGGACCTTTCTGGGCAACCGAAATTTCGGAATTCCCGCTCTTAGCATTCCACCAGGTTCTGGTAAAGATTCAAAAATTGTAACCGGGTATCCCTTCCTCGTCAAGTCGTAGGCAGCCATGAGTCCAGCTGGACCGGAACCAATTATGGCTATCTTTTCCCGACGTTTTCTCGGTACGGGAATAGCCTTCTTTTTTGATTCGTATTCGTCAACGTAACGCTCAAGGGCTTTAACAGCTGTTGGGTCGTCAACTTTGCTGAAACAGACCATGCCACAAACGCCTGGTAATGGAATCTCCTTTCCAATTGTTTCTAAGGCTTCGCTGAACTTGCTTATGTAACCTCGTTCAGCGGCAATATTCCGTGCTAACAAGAAAATTTCTGGCAAATTCAAGCCTTGAGGGCATCTTTTATAACATCTGTCGCACCAGGCGCACAGCCAGGGTTGAGCTTCAGTTATGGCTTTCTCTAGATCCTTTGAGACTGTTTGGAGGAGTATTCTTGGATTGTAGTGTCTGTAGATTAGATTCGCGACAGGGCAACTCGCAGTGCAGATGCCGCACTCGAAACA
>CAYGCU010000051.1:0-5125 GCA_964348475.1 uncultured Candidatus Bathyarchaeia archaeon | reverse complement strand
TAATACCAGGCGTAACTCAAGAGTCGTATTGCACAGGTGTTCCAGCTGCAATCTTTGCTTGGATGCTTGGAAGGGGAGAGATAAAAACTCCCGGCGTCATTGCACCAGAGTGCTTAGAGCTGAAAGCTAGGAACACAATTTTTTCCAAGCTGGCGGAAATGAAACTACCCGCATACGAAAAAATGGAGAGAATCTTGTCCTAGATAGCAAAGGCCACATTCCACTACTTACTGCAGTTGGCAAAAATTATTAATTACTGGTTTTTCCCTACTACGCTTACATTGGTGATCAAAATGAGTGAAGGAGAGCTTCTCAGAAAGTTGAGTGAAGCAGTTGTTGCTTCTGATAGGGATGCGGTGGTGAAGGCAGCTCAAGAAGCTATTGAAAAGGGGTTAGACCCCGTTAAGGCGATTGAGAATGGATTATCTGAGGGCGCAATTACAGTGGGCGAAAAGTTCGATAGACTGGAAATCTTTTTGACGGACCTAATGATGGCAGCGGATGCGATGAAGGCGGGCCTAGATATTCTGCTTCCCCTAATATCCAAAGAAAAAGTCTTAAAAAAAGGGACAGTTGTCAGTGGCACTGTGAAAGGTGACATTCACGACATAGGAAAAAACATTCTGTCGGCTCTATTTAGCGCCAACGGCTTTGAAGTCCATGACCTAGGCGTAGATGTTCCCACGTCAAAATTCATTGAAGAAGCAGAGAAGGTTGGAGCTGACGTTATTGCACTGTCAGCGCTCATGTCGTCAACCATAGGAGGACAGAAGGATGTTATAGATTACCTGAGCGAGACCGGGAAGAGGGAAAAATTCATTGTTATGGTAGGGGGAGGACCTACCACACGGGAGTGGACTGAGGAGATTGGTGCTGATGGATACGCAGAAACGGCCACAGAAGCTGTGAAGGTCGCTTTGGAGCTGATTGAGAAAAAGAGGAGCTAGTATGGTTGTCTTTCTGGACGTTATCGAAAAGGCTCTATCCGGGAAACCTTGTTCAGAGCGAGACTACGACCTAAAAATTTTTTCAACTAAATTGAGGGAAGTAGTGAAGGAATACGATATTAAATACGACCCAAGTAATCTCGTTCCCTCCGATAACAGTTTAGCCGATGACATTTTCAAGGCGGCCTTTGATTTCTACTGTGAAGTAGGTACATACTGCAAAGACACGGAACGGATAATTAAATTCGATGAAAGCGAGATTAAAGAGGGCCTAAAAAACGCTCCTTCCAAAATTGTTTTCGGGGAAGGAGTAGACGCCGGAACACTGGTCCCAAGAAAACCTGAGGACAGGACACTGCCATGGCGTTTCGTGGGGGCAGGTGGAGTCGCCGTGTCCTCGGAGGAGGTTTTTATGGGGCTGGTGGAAAACTACGCGAAAATACCAATTGCCAATTCAATAACCACGCCTACTTTGACCCGGGTAAACGGAATAAGGATAAGACCTTACTCACCCTTAGAAATCTTGGGCGCAATAAGAACAGTAGCTCTTGGAAGAGAAGCCATAAGAAGAGCTGGAAGACCTGGTTTGCCCATTATGAACTCCATCGCAACCGCTGATTCAGCAATAGCGTTAGTGGCAGGACTCCACCCAGAATACGGTCTCAGGCCAACAGATGGATATATGGTTGCTACACTCGCAGAGCTCAAAACAAACTTCGACCTCCTCAACAGAGCGTGTGCCCTGATGTCTCTCGGCCTTCCCACAGCCGCAATCTTTGGACCTATATTTGGCGGTTACTGCGGCGGACCTGAGGGTACAGCGGTCGTAACCGTTGCCTACCACTTGATGGGAGCCCTCGTATATCAGGCAGGATGGTTCCTCGCCTTTCCGATCCACATCAAACATATAGCCAGCAGCATGCCGGAGCTTTTATGGGTGGCTAGCGTTTACGCCCAAGCTATCAGCAGAAACACTCACTTGTTAGCACTTTATTACGACTATACAGCTGCTGGACCATGCACAAAAATGTGTCTATACGAGATGGCGGCGCAGTATACGGCGGCTATAACATCTGGCGTCTCCATGGAAACAGGAGGAATAGCAAAAGGGAGGCGGGAAGATTACTTGACGCCGATGGAGCCAAGATTCGCCGCTGAGGTGGCTTACACTGTTGCTGGAATGAAAAGAGAAAACGCTAACGAAATCGTGAAAAACCTAGCTTCAAAGTATGTCGATAAGATTGCAGATCCACCGATAGGAACGAAATATCAGGAATGCTGTGACATCAAGACAGGGAAACCGTCAAGCAAATGTTTAAATACATACAACGAGGTTAAGAAAGAGCTACAAGAATTAGGATTAGATCTAAGTAGAACTGAAAGAGATTGTTAAGGAAAAGGAGGGTTTGTGACTTGTTCGAATATCAGAGCAAACAACAAGTAATCAACATAGGAGGAGTCAAAGTAGGGGGAATTCCCGGACAAAACCCTACAGTTTTGGTGGGAACAATTTTCTATCATGGCCATAAAATCTTTCGTGACGAGAAAACTGGAGATTTCGACCGGAAGCAAGCAGAAGAGGTAATCAATGGTCAAGAGGAGATTTCTGATAAGACCGGAAACCCTTCTATGCTGGATGTGGTGGGAGCTACGCCGGAGAACATGAGAAAGTTCGTTGAGTTCACGGCAAACGTCTCAGACGTTCCTATTCTAATGGACGGGCCGACCGTTGAAGCGAAAATAGCGGGGCTAGAATATGCAAGTGAAGTTGGATTAATCGACCGAGTTGTCTACAACTCGCTAATTCTAGAGTACAAGCAAGAGGAAATTGAGAAAATTAAGGAAACGGGTCTAAGGAACGCTCTCCTTCTCGCTTACAACCCGAAGGAGTTCACGACGACAGGTCGAATCAAGGCTATCAAGAAGCTTCTAGAGGTAACTCGTGAAGTGGGCATCGACAAACCTTTACTCGATACGTGCGTTCTTGACATTCCAGGCTTAGGGATGGCATGCCGCGCCTCCTTTGAACTCAAGAACGAATTCGGTTTGCCTGTTGGCTGTGGAGCCCACAACGCGGTTAGCCTGTGGAAAGGTTTAAAGACGAAGTTTGGGAAACAAGCGGTAAAGCCAGCCGTCGCATCTGCATGTGTTGTCGCTGCGGCGGTGGGAGCAGACTTTGTCTTGTACGGGCCAGCAGAGGACGCTGGGTATGTTTTTCCGGTTATTGCAATGACAGACGCTGCTTATGGTTATCTTCTCTTTGAAAAGAAGGTCACACTTGACCGAAAACATCCCCTTTATCGAATAGCATAACTTTGTTATTGTGGGCACTAACAGTGGCGGCTAACCCTCATAGAAGGATGAAAAAGGAGTTTCGCTTAGCCTAAGTCATTACACTAATGACTCTATTCAAGCCCCTCTAAATGTTCTTTAACTGATGGAAATCTGTTTAAATCTTTGTGTGGAATAACCAAGGCATAAGTAAATTCTTGGTTAAAATCAGGATCAATTGCAAGCTCAAGATATCGAACTCTCCTCGAAAGAGCCTCAGCGGTTTCCCTTGCCTCCCTTGATACTAGAGCCATTTTGGCGCCGGTTACCGCTGTGTTGCCGACAAATTCTATCTTCTCTGTTGGCACGTCGGGCACTAACCCGATGAACTTTGCGTTTTCAGGGTTAATGTAACTTCCAAACGCGCCTGCAATGAAAACTCGGTCGAGGTCTTCCCTCTTCACGCTCTTCCTCTTCATCAAAATTGAGCAGCCTGTAAACATCGCGGCCTTCGCCAGCTGTATCTCATTAATGTCTTTTTGTGTAACCGTAATCTCTTTTCTAGTTGCAGTTTCCTTTTCCCATGCCAGAACAAATTCTGGGACATTATTATCCGTTTTCAGTCGTGGTGTTTTTATGTTGGGGCTAAATCTTCCGTGATGGTTTATGATTCCTCTCTTTAACAATTCAGCTACAACATCAACCATTGCGGACCCGCACAAGCCCACGGGCTTTACATCACCTATTGTTTCGTATTCAACTTCGTATGTGTCTGGACTGATACGTACCTTTTCGATTGCGCCGGTTACAGCTTTCATTCCATGTTTGATGTGGGCTCCCTCAAAAGCTGGACCTGAAGCACAGGAGCAAGATAAGATGTCTTCGGAGTTACCAACAAAAACTTCCGTGTTTGTCCCTATATCTAAAAGTAAAGAGAGCTCCTTGGACTCGTGAATCCCGCTGGACAAGACGTCTCCAACAGCGTCTGCACCAACAAAACCCGCTATGACCGGTAAGACATAAACAACCCCATTTCGATGGATTTTTATGCCCAATTTTTTGGCTTTGACGTTTATTGGCCTCCTTACAGCCGGCGTGTATGGTGAAAGAGCCAAATATTTTGGTTGAATAGCCAATAGAAAGTGATGCATCGCCGTATTCCCAGCTACTGTTGCTTCATAAATGTCATCTGGATCAACATTCGCTTGAGTGCACGCTTCGTGTAGAACGTCATTTACTCCTTCAACTGCTAATCTTTGCAGCACCCTAAGCTGTTCATTACCAGCCATGGCAAATGTAATCCGCGATATCACGTCCTCACCGTGCATAATTTGTGGGTTTTCAATAGATCCTATGCCTAATGTTTGACTGGTCATTAGGTCGACAACATAACCAACTATTTTCGACGTGCCAACATCTATGGCTAACCCTAAGAGTCTATCCGAGGTGTCTCCCGCTTCAACGGCGGTAATCACGCGATCGTTCCAGATTGCAACTGTGAAGTCCCAATTTGCATCGCGAAGAACATCGGGCAGTTTCCTCAAAATTTCGTAGTCAATTTCCAATTTCTTAAGGCCATGCGAATCTTCTAGATGATCGCGGAGTCTTTTGAAGTCTGGCCTAACATCAGACAGCGTGGGCTTCGGTAACACAACGTGAAATTTCTTAACTGATGCGTTTAATGGTACAGGCCTTTCTATACCACTAATCTGAATCTTGCGCGCTCCGATTCTGCTTTCCTCAGGGACCATCACCGTGACGTTTTGCTTAAGGATTGTACGGCAAGCCAGCCTGTAACCTGAATCAATTTCCCTTGAGGACAAGTGGGTCGTCTCAGCATCTGTCACTTCATTTACGGCGCTCTTGTTTTTGACGATGATTCTGCATTTTCCGCAGGTTCCTTCTCC
>CAYGCU010000050.1:0-5177 GCA_964348475.1 uncultured Candidatus Bathyarchaeia archaeon | reverse complement strand
GAGGCTGCATGGGTCCAATACGCTTCGACGGCAACCAAATGGTGGACTTGATGGGAGCTCTAGCAACCATAGGTTTGAACGTCAGAGAGATACCTGACCGACTTGCAACATTCAACCGATTCGTTGGAGGCCACAATAAACTTAGGGTGCGCAAAGTGAGGTGACAAGCATGGCAAAAGAACTCGTTATTGAACCTGTAACTAGAATTGAAGGAGACGCGAAAGTCGTCATAAAGCTTGATGACGCAGGAAACGTAACTGACGCAAAGATGCACGTTCTCGAGCTTAGGGGCTTTGAACGGTTCTGCATTGGACGCCCAGTTGAAGAACTGCCGCTAATAACACCGAGAATATGCGGAGTTTGCCCATGGGCTCACCATATAGCTTCGGCAAAGGCGACTGATGGCGTTTTCGGCGTGACTCCTCCAGAAGCTGGAACAAAACTGCGTAAACTAGCCTACCTCGGAGACAAGGTCATGGACTTCATCTTGCATTTCTACATCCTCTCTGGCCCAGACTTCGTCATGGGTCCAGACGCCGATTACAAAGAGAGAAGCGTCTTTGGAATAGCCAGGGCTAATCCAGACCTTGCAAAAAAGGTTGTTCATAACCACCATCTTGCTCACCAGCTGGTGATGTTGCTCAGTGGAAGAAGGATACACCCAGTAGCAGCGGTGCCTGGTGGATGGACTAAACCCTTGAAGGAAGAGGACAGAGTCAAAGGCTTAGACATGGCTAAAGAACTCTTGGACTTTGCCCAGTTCAGCATTAACCTAGCTAAGAACGACATTTTCCCAAAATACATTGATCTGGTGAAGAACCTTGCGGTAATAAACACTGGCTTTTTGGGTTTGGTGAGAGAAGATGGGACTCACGCGATCTATGATGGCAAGCTTAGAATGATGCAGGCAGACGGCTCTTACGAAGATTTCGCTCCCGAAAACTATCTTGACTATATAGAAGAGTACACTGAACCTTGGACATATCTAAAATTCCCATACTACAAGAAAGCTGGAAAACTCGTCCTCGACCCAGACAATCCAGTTGGAGTTTACCGAGTGAACACGCTGGCAAGAATAAACGTTTGCGACAAAATGGCGACGCCCCTAGCTCAAAAAGAGCTGGAAGAATTCAGAAAGCAGTTTGGACGACCTGCCCAGCAGACACTTCTGTATCACTGGGCAAGGCTAATCGAAATGTTAACTGCTGCTGAACAAGCAGTTCAGTTGCTCGAAGACCCGGTTATCACAGATAAGAACACGAGAACTGCGGTGAAACCACAGGCAGGACGCGGAATAGGCGTTGTAGAAGCCTCTCGTGGAACGCTGATACATGATTATGAAGCTGATGAAAACGGGATGGTAACGGACGTTAACTTGGTTGTTGCGACGTGCCAAAATAACGCTGCTATAAACCTTTCCATATTGAAAGCGGCTAAGGACCTTATCAAGGGCGGAAAGTACGATCAGGGAATCCTCGACAGAATCGAGATGGTCATTCGACCCTATGATCCATGCCTAAGCTGCGCCACGCACACTATTGACGGCAGAATTGCACTTAAGCTACAGATATTGGACTCCGAAGGACTACTCGTTGATACCATGGTGAACTATTGAGAAAACCACTCTCTCCTTTTTTCTCTACTTCAGCTTGGTTAACGTGTATGGAACAACGAAGCCGCTGTCCTGTTGCTAAGAGATAATTCTAGTTACAAAGTTGCTAGTTGTTCTCGTATTTTTGAACGTGTTTCCTCTGAAACGGGGCCCATCTTCGAAATTCTTTCGTTGAGAGTTCCAAATATGTTCAGTATTTTGTGGTACTCCGGAAGGGTTGTCGCGATTGAAAGCAAGCGAAGAGATTTAACACGATATTTACCTAACTCTTTTTTAAGCCGAATGACGTGCTCTCTCACCATGTCCTCCTCGAAAACACTATCGGCACTCTCAACGAATATGACGCCGTCGGCTCCGGAGGCAAAGGCTTGAAGAACATGTTTGAGACCAACTCTTCCAACGCTTGGCACTCCAATTATTTCAATGTTTGGAGAGTATGACCCTCTTGTTTGCCCAGCTAAGTCCGCAGATCCATAGGCCGTATCCCCTCCTATGAAAGCAATAATTTTTGGCGAGTTTTTGATCTCACACACTCCGCGGATTTGAGCCATTAACTGGGCTTCAGTACAGTGGTTTAGTTCAATTGCCTGCAAGGGACATCTCGGCACACATATTCCACATCCGACACACGAAATTGGGTTAACTGTTATGCCTTTTGGAGACTTTTCTATTGCCGTTACAGGACAGATCTCTATGCACTCTCCGCAAGCGTTGCACTCATCTTGGATCACATAAGCCACTTCTGGTGAAATAGAGATCTCGCCCTTGCCCACGAAAGTTGCAACTCTGGAGGCTGTCGCCATCGACTCCAGAGTTGTTTCTCTAACGTCTTTGGGGCTCACTGCACCCCCGGAAATAAACACTCCCTCCCGTTGGCTGTCCACTGGCCTAAGCTTATAGTGTCTTTCTAGGAGAAAACCGTCTGAGCCAACCTGAATACCCAGTTTTCGAGCTAACTCCTGACTTGTGGGGTGTGGGATGATGGCTGTGCTGAGCACAACCAAGTCGAAGTTCCCCTCGATGTCCCTTCCAAGCAGAGTATCCTCAGCTCTAACCAGCAGTTTTTCCCCGTTCGGGATGACTTCCGCCATTCGGCCTCTAACGAATCGCACGTTGTGGTCCTGAGCAGTCGCGTAGAACTCTTCGTATCCCTTTCCATCAGCTCTTATGTCGGTGTAAAAGATCCAAGGTTCAGCGTCTGGAACAGCCTTTTGAAGCAACATAGCCTGCTTAATAGCGGCCATGCAACCTATTTTGCAACAGTGTTCCACTCCCCTGTCGGTGTTCATCATTCGGCTGCCCACGCAGAGAATATAGGCCACCTTCTTCGGCACCTTTCCGTTGGAAGGTTTATGCATCCCCTGCAACATAAGGCGCTCGAACTGAAGGTTGGTTACAATGTCGGGATGTACACCGTAGCTGAACTCCTCAAGCCTTCTTGGGTCAATCTGCTCAAACCCGGTGCAAACAACAATGGCACCCACATCCAACTCCACGGTCTCCTCTTTCTGATCAAAGTCTACGGCGTGGGCTGGGCAAATCTTCTCGCAGACCTTACAAACTCCTTTGGTGAAGTATAGGCAGTGCTCCGTGTCTATTGCGTACGTTCTAGGAACCGCCTGTCTGAACGGAGAGTATATAGCCTTTCGCTCAGTCAACTCGGCTTCGAACTCGCTTGGAACCTTGATGGGGCACTTCTTTGCGCACTCTCCGCAAGCCGTGCATTTGGACTCATCCACAAACCTCGGTCGCACTTTGATCAAGACCCGGTAGTTGCCGGGCGTTCCTTCAACTGCTGTTGGTTCGGCCATGCTAATGATCCTTATATTTGGATGTTGTCCGGTGTACACCATTTTTGGCGTGAGAATACACTGCGAGCAGTCGAGGGTGGGGAAGGTTTTGCTGAGCTGAGCCATGTGGCCGCCTATGCTCGGGCTTCTCTCAACTAAGTGCACCTGATAGCCTTTATCCGCCAACTCGATGGAGGTAATGATACCTGCGACACCTCCTCCTATCACGAGAACATCCTGCTTCACTGGCATACTCTTCAGCTCTAAAGACTCAAGGTAACGAGTTCGCTCCACCGCCCCGCGAACAAGGTCGGTGGCCTTGGCTGTCGCAGCCTCCTTATCATCATGAACCCAGCTGCACTGCTCCCGAATGTTCGCCATGTCAAGGAAGTACGGATTCAATCCCGCCGATTTTATGGTTTGCCTAAACGTGTCAAGGTGCATTCGAGGTGAACATGATGCCACCACAATTCTGTTAAGTCTATGCTTCTTTATTCCTTCAGTTATCATTTCTTGCCCTGGATCGCTACACACGTATTCGTTGGTTTCCGCAACTTTTACTCCTTTTAACTTAGAGGTGGCTTCCTTCACCTTTTCAACGTCCACTGTGTCGCTGATGTTCCCTCCACAGTGACAGATGTACACTCCAACTCTCGGTTCTTCCTGTGTCATTTTCATGCCCCCGTTACATACATGACTTCTGAGCAGTCTCAGAGATTAAGCACAATTGGCTCTTTTAAACTTTAAGAATGCTGACAAAACTGACGTGCTTCAGTGGTTTGCTTCAAAGAAGGTTTATAAATGAAACGCTCGTTTATTAACCAATTCAAAAAACTTTTAATCTACGTTTATGCTTTGATAGAAGAACAAACGTGGAGGCTCAACCGTGGCTAAACCTCAAAAAAACGTTATACGACTAGACGAATTGGACATGGATTTTGCAGAAGCCGTGGCCAAAGCCGGTGGTGAAAAGATAAACCTCTGCATTCAGTGCGGCACCTGCACCGCCAGCTGTCCATCCGGCCGAAGAACTGCCTTTCGAACACGCCAACTGATCAGGAAAGCGCTGTTGGGATTTCGAGACGAGGTTCTTTCCAGCAAAGACCTCTGGTTGTGCACAACTTGCTACACATGTCTGGAACGGTGTCCGCGCGGAGTTGATCCGACAGACGTCATCTTGGCTTTGAGAAACATGGCGGCTGAGGCCGGATACATGCTTGATCGACACAAAATGGTTTCTGGGTTCGTCATAAAGTATGGGCACGCTGTTCCCGTTAACGAGGAAAACCGAAAGCTACGCGCAAATCTTGGCCTCAGCGAAGTCCCGCCGACCACGCACAAGTCTAAAGAGGCCCTCAATGAGGTTCAAGAGATCACTAAGAAAACAGGCTTCGACAAACTAGTCTCTTTTGAATGGAAATAAGTTGGTGAACACACATGAAGTATGCATTTTTTCTTGGCTGCGTAATTCCCAACCGCTATCCGGGAATTGAACTAGCCATGCGAAACGTTGCGCCAACGCTTGGAATCGAGCTTAAAGACATGGAAGGAGCGTCTTGTTGTCCGGCGCCAGGTGTGTTTAAATCCTTTCATCAACCTTCGTGGCTAGCTTTAGCAGCTCGAAACCTTATTATAGCAGAAACATCGGGCACCGACATTGTGACGCTCTGCAATGGTTGCTATGGTTCCTTGAAGGAAGCGAACGAAGTTTTAAAGACGAATTCCTCAAAGCGAGATGAAGTGAACAAGATTCTGCACGACTTCAACAAGGAGTT
>CAYGCU010000049.1:0-5190 GCA_964348475.1 uncultured Candidatus Bathyarchaeia archaeon | reverse complement strand
ACTCTAACCGGAAAGATTTGGAGGCTGAAAAGAAAGAAAACCCGTGGAAATGGGATTTCTGCCTGAAAACCAACGCTGAGGGGAGAACAGGAGGCGTAGTTGAAGCGTTGAAAGACGTTGACGCGTGCATAGCCGCGTCTAAGCCAGGTCCAGGCACCATCAAGAAAGAATGGGTAGCCCAGATGGCAACAGACTCAATATTGTTTGCCTGCGCAAACCCCATTCCCGAAATATGGCCTTGGGAGGCAAAGGAGGCAGGAGCCAAGATCATTGCGACGGGAAGATCCGACTTTGACAATCAGATAAACAACTCTCTGGGCTTTCCGGGAATTTTCAGAGGAGTCTTAGACGTGAAGGCTAAGACTATCACGGATGACATGTGCATTGCCGCCGGCATGGAACTGGCCAAGTTCGCTGAAGAAAGAGGGATCAACGAAGGAGACATTGTCCCCAGGATGGATGAGTGGGAGGTTTATCCCCGAGAGGCCGTTGCCTGTGCCTTAAAGTCAATGGAAGAGGGCGTTGCCAGGGTCAAGCCGAGCAGAAAGGAACTTTGGGACAGAGCCGTTTCAATCATTAAGAACGCTAGAGAATCCGCTAAAGTGTTGATGGAAAAGGGGCTCATCCTGCCTCCCCCGCCTGAAGAGGAGGTTCTAGGAAGCCCATAACCTCCTACATCGCTTCGCTTTGGCTAAACGAGTGCTCAGATCTTGCACGGGCAAACATGTTCAGTAAGTTAAAAGTTACGAAATTAAACGCAAAGCATTTTTGACCTAGCGGTTTTGCCTTCTATCTACGTGTGTACTTGTGGCGACTCCTAAAGGCTTTTCTTTAGTTCAGTCAGGTAGTCTACGAAGCTGTAACCTTCTTTGATTTTACGCCGAAGCCCAAAGCTTGAGTATACTTTTTTCAGAATTATCTTCTCTACCACTTGGGCTCCTGAACTGAGAAACTCCTCGAGGCTCTTAATGAAGATTTCTAGTTTCTCTGGAATCTCCTCTCGCTTCAACAAGTAGTTCTTCTCCAGATGATTGTAGATGATTAATGTGGCGGCTTCTCCGAATATCTGTTTCATTTCCTCATCTATAACTTTGAGGAGAAGCTTGTTAAACCTATCTTTGGCTTTCATTATTAACCCTCAATTTGTGCTTTCACCTTGAATTCAGGCAGTTTAACAATCTGTAGGCTCCCTTCTCTGTAGCTCACGTGGTTGCTGAATAGGCTTCTTAGGCTTGATGTAACTCTCTGGTCGTGGATGTCTGGGCTGAACAGAAACAGAGCGGTTGAATTTTCTGAAACTAACATGTCAAGTGCGTAACGCACGAACTTGTAGGTTTTCTCAAAGCCAACCAACAAAATCAAGCTAGATAAGCTCTCAAAAACTACATTTAGGTTGCCGTGAGGGCTCCTTTTCAACATTTTTTCTAGTGCGTCAAGAAGTATAGGGATGTTGTTGGCGGGCAATAGTATTTCATTTGTTGAGGCATTCACTTGAGGAGCTGAAATGCGTTGGGTTGAAAGTAAGATTTTGATAGCCCTTCTGTTGCTTAAAGCTGAATAGATAACGCTGCCTTTGTGCGTGAACAACGCCACTGGCTCAACGTTGGCTAGGGCTTCTGTTACAAAATCTACGACGGGTTTCTCATAGTCAAATGTAGGATCAAATTCAAACAGGATGGTTCTACCAGCCAGCTCTTGTCGGGTTAACCCTAGCGCCTTCGAGAACACGTCTACATGTTCAATCCGATCAAACGAACGTATTGAGCGTATGGGCGCGTGCATATGCTCGTTTGTCAGTTCCTGAAGAAGTTTTTCGCTTACTTTCTCGGCGTTAGCAGCAAACAACTCGATCACGTAGTCGTCCACATAGGCTTTCCATCTCTCATCGTTCAGATATTCGATGTACTTTTCTTTGTCCTCTCCGAGAAACGAGAAGTCACCAAGGTCTACAAAATCCACCAACTGCCTATAACCCTTCTTTAATGAATCTGCTTTGAGTTGGTTCAAGAATTTGATGGATTTTTCTCCGTCAAAGAGTCCGTCTGAGAGATAGAATTGTGACAAGGTCGTTAAAATAAGGGAGCCGTTTTCCTCGTATCTTTCAACATCAACGCCGTGTTCTTTCATCTTCCTCCTAACCGCTTCATCCTCGTTGTCTGGGTACGTATAGATGACCAGTTTGCCACTAGCTAATTCTTCCAAAATGAAGGTTGAGAACCTCTTCACCTTGTCCGTTTTGGGCGTGTAAGTGACGAAGACACTTTCAGCTCCGCCGACAGGAATAGGGGAGTACGGCTTCTTGAAGAAGCTTTCTAAAATGGTTGTCTTCCCTAAAAAGTGGATCATAACCCCAAAAAAAGATGCAATAAGCAAGTATTCGATCGCAACCATCTCAACTCTAAGGTATGACAGTACGAAACCGTGGAAGTAGATTAAGGCAAAACTTATGGCGACCCAGCAGACTCCAAACCACTTCAAGGCATTGGCTACTTCTTTCTCTTTGAACTTACGACTAGAGAGTACCAGCAGTCTGCTGGGGTACACGATTGTAGCAATTGCAACAACGGACAAAGAGATTAAGTACCATCCTTCATACACTGGACTGTAGACGTAATCTCCCCACACATTTCTGACTAGCTGGGTTTGAAAAGGAGTTAGAGCCCAAGTCAAAATCAGAAGAGAGATCACGGATCCTTTAAAGATGATCGATGGAAGATTTTTTTCCGAAAAAAACATTTTCCAAGAATTTTCCTCTCCCTTATGCAACGTTGATGCGGCATGCTCCACTGCAATCGCGCCAATTAAGGCCGCTGAAATGCCTATCATCGTTGTGAAAGTGACCACAGACTCTGACTTTAGAAAGTAATTCTTAGTTAAATCGCAAAAAACTATCAATGCAAATGATGAAAAAGTGGTGATGAAAAGCATCTGAACTGACCTGAAGTAGAATCCCTTCTGACGGAGAAAGGCAACTATTAAGACTCCTATAGTCTCTAAAAGAGCTATGTAGAAAATTAGCCCGATCATGGGCTTTCCCAGATGCGTATCTCTTACATCATAGAGAAAGGCACGATCTTCAATCCTTTTCTGTTTATTACGACTTCATGGTATTTTTTGCTGTGGCCTGTTCCTCTCATTTTTCGTATTAGAAATCTTGTTTTCAATTGTCCATTACGGCTTATACTTTCCAGTGATATGACGGAGTCGGCTATGAACTCTTCGATTCCAAGTCCAAGGGTGTTAAGGCCTGTGGGCACGCTGCATGTCATTATTGAGGTGCAGCCAAGCTTCTTCAGTATCTTGTAGAACAAGTGCATTAGCATTCTGTACTCAAATTTTTCTTGGCAAGCACTGAGGAAAGCGGTTAACGAGTCGATGACCAGCCGCTTGGCGTCCATCTCTCTCAACGCGTTTAGAATAAAGTCGATGTTGGCGCTCATCCCAGAGCCTTTTATGGCTTCTAAATCGAGAACCTTTATCAAGCCTTTGCGCTCAAGCTCTTCTAGGTCAAACCCGAAGCTGAGCATGTTCCTCTTTAGAGTCTTAGCGTCCTCCTCAAAGGTTGCGAAAACCCCTTTCTCGCCATACTGGGTGGCGCCCTTGTAAATGAACTCTACAGAGAATATGGTTTTGCCGCTACCCGTGTTACCAGCCAGCAAAATAGTGTCTCCTCTGAGGAAGCCACCGTCCACCAGCCTGTCTAAACCATCAACACCAGACTTAACTCGTTCAACCATACTTTGACGCTCCTTTATTGTATGCTGAACATTCGCATACTAAATTGTTATGAAGCGAAAATACAGATTGCAAATCTTTCAGACGTTTTTACCGATTTTGTAGTCACGGTGGACGTATCGGTCAAGCCTAAGCAACGACCTGCTTCTTACGCTGTCATACGGATGATAGGCGCAGGTTAGAAATCTTATTTTTGTTTTAGAAAGCTGCTAAGTCTTCTTATTGCGTTGATTCTTTCTTTTCCACCCACTTTGGCTTGTTTTATAGCATTCTCTAGAACTTCGATTGCTTCATCATAAGTGGTTTTGTCAACCGGAAACGGAACTCCATTTTTTCCTCCCACGCAAAAACTGTATTTTACAGGATCTTTCCAGCTTGGTTTTTCGCCGTAGACAAGTTCGGAGATTAGTGCGAGGGCTCGAACTGTGGCTGGTCCTATTCCTCTAATGCTGAGGAGTTCCTCGTAGTTTTTGGGCTGAAAATCATATGCTTTTCTTACGGATTTCCAGTTGAGATTACGGGGCAAGTAGAGAACGTCAATTGCATACTCCTTCCACGTGACTTCTGGAATCCATTCTTGCAGGGACTTTTGATAGGCAGGACGAATAGATTTGAGCATTTTCATAACCTTTCTGGGTTCTTCCTTAGCGATGTCTGTGGAAGTTTTTTGGCATCCTTCGCTCTCTTTTGCGGTCATGTTCAGGGCAACCTCCCTCTTCACGTCTCCAACCACAGCATCGTGTGGTTCAACGATAAAGCTATCTCTCGCTTTCAGTAAAGAGCACCAGTGGTACCTCCTGGCAGTTCGGTCTTTCAAGCTCATTCCCTGCTGAACCACAGCCCACTTTCCGTTTTCGGCTATGAAAAAAGCATGGTGGTACAGAGAGTATCCAGCTTGAATGGCGGAGTTGTCCACCTTAGCGCTTATTCGACTCGCGTACCGCAAACGTTCAATTCTGTCGGTTGTAAAGCCAAACTCCTCTCCCACATGACTGATTTCCACAGGCGCTCGCCGCGAAGCCCGACCCTTGCCACCGCATACGGCTAGTCCATGCTCGCTTGGACTTGTGGCGCTCTTCAAAACACCCGTCAAAACCGTTGTGACTCCGGATGAGTGCCAGTCGTATCCTAGGACGCAACCCAAAGCCTGAAACCAGAATGGGTCAGATATTCTCCGCAAGAACTCGTCTTGACCATACTCATCCACGATGACTGTTACAATTTCTCTTGCCAGTCGCATCATTCGAACAACCAGCCACCTTGGAGCCCTTCCGTAATGCAAAGGAAGCCTCGCAACTCCGGTTCTCTTCAAAACATCACCCTTAATCTGTCATGTAATAGCAGGAAGAATCGTTTAAACGTGTCCTCTGCTTCACTTTGGCTTTAAGACTTCAACAAACGTCCTTCACGATCGATTTCTCTACGCCGAATTCTGGTGGTAGAAATTGAGACGTG
>CAYGCU010000048.1:0-5205 GCA_964348475.1 uncultured Candidatus Bathyarchaeia archaeon | reverse complement strand
CCTACTGGAAACCCCAAGCCATGCACTCCATGCACAAGTTTTGCACCGACGATCTGGAACAACTCCTCTACTATGAGTCGGTAGGCTACTTCCAAGATATCCCCAACGTTTACGCCGACCTAGGAGAACTAGCCATGGGAAAAAAGCTGGGACGAGAAAACGACTCAGAACGAACCATGTCCATGAACCTGGGCCTAGCCATCGAAGACATGGCCACAGCCATAAAAATTTACGAAAAAGCCAAAAGCAAAGGTATTGGAATCTGGCTCAAACCATAGTTCAGGCTTTCGTTCGCGCGCAAAAAAGGTAGTTGACGGTTTGTTGTATGACGCATTGACTTTTGAAGCTACTTTGTTCTGGCAGCTTGGTTCTACTGCTACTTGATACTTGGACGGCTGCCTATTTTGCGCCTGCTCTTGTCAACCTATTCGTTAAAAGGATTCTATCAACCCGGGCACAGAAAAACTAGCAAAATACCATTAATGGTTTTTTCATCGAAACGGTTAAAGCCAAATTCAATGTTAGTTACGTTTCCAAAGGAGGTTTGATTTTGACTGAAAAGGCAAGTGACCTAAAAATTGTCAATGCAAGGGGTTCACACTACGAAATTGGGTATCAGTTAGGAACGAAATGTAAGGATATGGCAATAAACATGATGAAAGAAGCCCGAGAGTCGTATAAAGCCTCCAACATTAGTTTAGACAAAGCAGTATCCCATTCAAAGAAGTATTTGCCTTACGCAGAAGATTTTTTCCCCCAATTCCTTGATGAAATCCGAGGATATGCCGACGCCGCAGGATTCAAATTCGAAGAAGCCTTCGCATGGTTCTGTTCAGAGCCCATACAAGACGCCAAAGGATGCACAGACATCGCAGTTAACGGCGACATGACAGCAGATGGAACCGTATATGCAGTTCATAACGAAGATGTCGAGCCCGAAGGTGAAAAACACGTAATTGTAGTTCGAATAAAACCAAACGATGAGCCAGGCTTCATTGCATTATCCTATGGTGGGTTATGGGTCAACAGCGGGGTTAACGCCGCTGGAATTAGCCTATCTGGAAATGCGCTTACTCAAAATGACACCCGAATAGGGGTTCCACAAGATTTTGCCGTTCGTAAGGTTCTTGCCTCCAAAACTATTGGAGATGCTATGAAAGCAGCGGTTCCGGAGAACCGAGCCTCCAGCTACAACAATATTATCTGTGATGAAAACGGAGAAATCTACAGCATGGAAGGTTCTGGAACAGATTTCGACGCCCTATACGCTGATGGAGGCTTTCTAGCGCATACAAATCATTACTTATCCCCAAAAATGGCGAAATATGAGGCGGTCTTCCAAGCCAAACATGACAAATCACCCTTAAGAGCAGACTCCATTATCCGATACAAAAGAGCCGTAAGACTGATCAAGAAAGAATTGGGCAAGATAACAGTGGAAACATTCAAAAAAATTATGGCTGACCACGTGAACTACCCATGGTCAATCTGCAGACACATAGATGAGAGGCTTCCTCCAAAAGACCGCTCGAAAACAGTTTTCTCAGAAATCATTGACCTCACCCATCGTGCCATATGGGCTGGCCGCGGAAACCCTTGTGTTGGGCAATATGCTAAGTTCGAACTGAAATAGAACCTTGGTTAATTATGTATGCATGGCATCGTTTTCAACTACTATCATGTCAATTATGCCTTACTCATTTTTTTGTTGACGACGTGGATCATGTCTAGAACATCTTCCAGTTTCAGCGCAAGCGTTGCTTGCTTTTTAACTCTGTCATAGAGAGCCTCCCCTTCTTTTCCAGAAAAGTTCCTTTCCGCAAAAGGTGTTGACTCAATCAATATTATAGGTACGTCGCGATCTGCAGCCGTTTTTGCGGCTTCCAGATTCTTTAGGTTTCCTTTTCCAAACAACGCGTTTGCAACAATAACCACATTAGAGTTAAGGATAAAATTCAGGTTTCTTTCATAGGATTCTTGGGATATCTGAGAGAAGGGAGCTTCTTCAACGGTTGGGATGCCGAGGGATGCAGCTACTTCATAGTCGCTATCTAGAACGTTGAGCACCCCCGCGGTAAGATTGAATCCTCTGTCATAGAGCATTTTCATCAACGGTGCTCCTGAGCCACCTCCACAGATAATATGTACGTTTACCTTGTCAGTCATCGGCTTCTGAACAGTGGAAGAAAAGGGAATTACATAGAGAGAGGAGGTCAACGGGTGTTCCTTAACCAGAACGTTGACATGATATGCTTTTCTGATGTTTTTGGGCGTCAAAACTTGATGAGTATTTCCAATAGAGGCTATTTTTCCTTCGTCCATCAACATCAGTTTGTCACAATATTGGGCAGCTAGGTTCAAGTCGTGAAAAACCGCTATGATAGTTATGCTGTTGCTTCTGTTCAGCTTTCTGGTCAACTCCATGATTCCTAGCTGATGGTTTATGTCCAAGTGGACTGTTGGTTCATCTAGGAGCATGAGTTTGGGCTCTTGAGCTAGAGCTCGAGCGATTATTACCCTCTGCTGTTCACCTCCGCTGAGAGTGTTAACCAGGCGGGAAGCTAGATGTTGAGTCCTGGTTAGCTTCATGGCGTTCTCAGCGACTTTGTAATCTCTCTGGCCTTCCATTCTGAACCTGCTAACATGAGGATTTCGCCCCATCACTACAATCTCCAGTGCTGTAAAGGTAAAATTCATGGCGGATGACTGAGGCACCATAGCCATGTTTTTGGCGATCTCTCTTTTGCCTAAATTCTGCAGGTCTGAACCGCTAAAGCGGACAGTTCCGGATTGAGGTTTGAGAATTCCGCTTATACATCTGAGAAGAGTGGTTTTGCCTGAGCCGTTTGGTCCCACAACACCGAAAAATTCGCCCTCTTCCACTGTAAATGTTACGTTTTCGAGAGCGCGTTTGGTGCCATAGTGAAAGTTGACGTCTCTGACTTCTAACAACGTTACATTGACCTCTTGCGTCGTATAAGTAGGTACATGAAGAAGGGTGCGCCAAACAAAGCTGTAATCATGGCTACAGGCACCGCAATTATGGTTCTGGCGATAGTATCGCACCAAATCAGGAAAATGCCACCAGCAACCGCTGATGAGGGGATGAGAATGCGGTGGTCTGATCCCACAAAGAGTCTCATAATGTGCGGAGTTATTAATCCAACGAATCCGATTGTGCCGCTGGTTACCACTGCCGAGGCTGTGATTAAGGAAGAAATAACGAGAATGATTTTCTTGGTAGTTTCAACGTCGATTCCCAAGCTCTGCGCTGTTTCCTCGCCTAGTAATATCCCATTCAGATCTCTGCTGAAAAAAAACAAGAGAATAGTTCCTACCACGTAGACGGGTAAAATTATCATTACGTCAATCCATTTAGCCGCTCCTAGAGAGCCAGTTATCCAAAAAAGTACGTGAATAACGTCACCAGAGTATACAAAAACCAGTACTGAAGTTACCGCAGAAAGAAAAGCTGCAACTGCTACACCAGCCAACAAAAGTGTCTCCACAGGAACAGATCCACCAACTCTTGATATGCCATAGACAAGAAGAACCGCGCCTAGAGCGCCTGAAAAAGCGAAAAAGGGAGCGACATACAATACAGTTGTTGCCAAGACTTTTTCTAAAGCAAGAGCAATCACCGATCCCAAGGCAGCTCCTGAAGAAATTCCTATGATAAAAGGATCTGCCATAGGATTTCTAAATAGACCCTGCATGCATGTTCCAGAAATTGCAAGAGAGGCTCCGACTAGCGCTCCTAACAGTATTCTCGGCAATCTTATTCCGATGATGATTGTCTCCCAAGAAGGAGGGTAAGTAAAACGGAATAAGTTTTCCAACCCGGGTATTTTGCCCAGCAGGATTCTCAAAACGTCATAGGCGGGTATGCTTGCTGTTCCAACAGCTATGGCCGAGAATATTGTCATTAACATAATGAAAATGAGGATTGGAAGGATGTGACTCCACTTGGTTGTTCTTAGCAAGATTGTTCCCGTCATGTACAATTGCGGTGTGCCAGCTCTCTACTGGAGCAGTTCTGGGTGGAGAATATTCGCCGTTTCTTCCAGTCCGTCAACCAATCGTGGTCCCGCCCGTGATAACAGGTTTGCATCGACTTCGTAAACTGCACCATTTTTCATGGCGGTTATGTCTTGTAGCCTTTCGTCATGCATAAGCGAATCGTATGTTGGGGTAGGCCATGTATAATCTTCTACAACGATGATTATCTCAGGGTCAGACCACACTAAAGCTTCAAGATTCATCTGGAAAAATCCATTTTTTATTCCTGCCACATTGATGCCTCCAGCTATCCTTATAACGTCATCTGCGAAGGTTCCGAAGCCTGATGTCCAAGGGTCAGTCTCGCCGTCATACCACCCTGTGCTGAACACTCTTGGCTTTTCATCCTCAGAGAGATCTTCAACCTTTTCCTTCACTGCGTTGACTCTCTGTTCAAGAGTACTCACAAGGTCAGTCGCGTTCTGCAGTGTCCACGTGGCCTGTCCAATCAACTTGATGTTGCTGAAAACATCATCTAAGGTTTTCGGGTATACCACAACAACGAGTACTCCCGCTTCTTCAAGTTTGGAAAGCCAGGATCCAGGAGAGGGACCTAAATCAAGATATCTATCCATGATGACCAAATCAGGATTCAATTCAACAATCTTCTCCACATCGTAACCGCTCAAAGCGTCACCAATCGTTTCAATTTTCTCCACCTCAGACGGATAGTCGCACGCGCCAGTGACGCCAACAACGCTATCTCCGACCCCCAGTGCACACAAGATTTCTGTTACGCTTGGCGCCATCGAAACAATTCTGATTGGAGGCTCTTCTATGGCTATTTTTCTTCCTAGGTCATCTACGACCGTACCGTTAGTTGTCGAGGAGAGGTTTGTCCACCATATTGAGAATGCGGCAGCAACGAGGATAACAACAGCAAAGATTGCTGCGACTAAGAGTTTTTTCAAATTGTGCATACCGTCTTTTCCTCGCTTCAGGATGATGTTGGTTGGTTAATCCATCCTATAAGCTTTTCGATGACCGCATAAATCGTCTGTCTCAACTGCCAAATATCTGGTGACTACTGTCAATGATCAGGTTTAGCTATGGGAGCAGCGCGCGCGCCGAAAATGACTGTAAATAGAAATAAACATCTAGGGATTTTTTGGCACCTAAAGCCACTATTGAATTTTTTCATATTCC
>CAYGCU010000047.1:0-5207 GCA_964348475.1 uncultured Candidatus Bathyarchaeia archaeon | reverse complement strand
CATTGTTGCTTCCATGCGACACCCCATTTGTTTCCAGCAACATCGCATCGCTTCTCTTAGATCTGTGTATCAACAGAAGCGCGGTTATTCCAAGATGGCCAAACGGGTACATAGAGCCTCTTCAGGCGGCTTACCACACGAAGTCTGCTTTAGTTGCGGCAAGAGCTACTTTAGAGCAGGGAAACTTGGATTTGCGGTCGATGATCGCCTGTTTAAAAGGTGTGCGGTATGTTTCAACGATGGTCCTTCAACAATTGGATTCAAGGTTGCTGACATTTTTTAATGTCAACAATCCTGGGGATTTGGAGAGGGCTGAGCGCATGCTGAAATGTCTCTAGCTTTCCAAATTCTTCGCATCTATGATTGATTCGATTGAATTACACCATATGGCACTTAAGGCAGCACGCGTTAGTCGTTTCATATCTTGTTCACGAAGCTGATGACAGAAAAATAGTTAGGGTTCCAAGTCATTCCGTATAGGGTTTGAACTCCCATTTTTCTTTCTCTGCATAGATCTGTTCGAGGATGTTGGAAGCTTTCTTCTTGCTCAACGATAGTAGCAGTTTGCCTACGTGTTTACAGAACCGTTTGCTTGGTAGCACCCTGCTCCAGTCCGCACAATCGTGTAGGACGAGACGATTTCTGAGGTCTATGACTATGTGGTAGTCTCTTATCAGCGCTTTTATTTGGTTATCTGTTTCTTCTTGGATTGCTAATTCTTTGTCTTTGATATCGTTGGCTCTCTTAAGCCTTGGTTTGTCTATGAAGGTGTTGAGTAGGTTTTCGAAGGTCATCTCTTTGGGTTCAATGAATGCTTCTAAGGTTGGCTTTTCAACTTTGGCCGGAATCTTGAGGTAGTCCTGGACGGTTGCTTTTGCTTCGGCTTGTTCTGGGGTTAAGACTCCTAGCATTTCTAGGACTTGGAGGCAGTTCTCAACTGCGTAGCCGTGGTAGTGGTTATTGAAGTATCCGTAGACGGTTTCTACTTTGTTAGCCACTTCCTTGATCTTTGGAACCCATGGTTCGAGTTCGTTGACGCCATATCGGTAGTTGTACCATGGTCTTATTCCTTTTCCGTGCCATCTGAAATACGCTATTTTTGATGTTACCTGTACTTCAGGGGGTAGCAGGGGCTCATCGACGATTGTGTATGCTACTTCGTATTTTCTGAGCAAACGCCATGTTTCGTCTCTCATCCAAGACAGATTTCTGAACTCTACGGCAAACTTTATGTTTGTTGGAATTGTCTCGAAGAAGTTCTCCAGGAGGTCGAGGTTGAAGCGAAATCTTGGTGGAAGCTGAATTAGCACGCACCCAAGCTTACCATTTAGATGAAGAGGCTCCATCAATTCGCAGAAACGTTTAAGATCGTCTTCAACGCCTTCGTCCAGGCTCAGCTTCTTTTCGTGCGTTATCAGCTTTGGAAGCTTTGCCACAAAAACGAAGTCTGTTGGAGAATATTTCAGCCAGCCCATGGCCATGCCTTTCGACGGATAACGATAGAAAGTTGAGTCTATTTCAACTGTCTTGAAGACTTTTGAGTAGGCTGAGAGCATACTCTTTTCCTTTTTCTTGTAGAACGGTCCGATCCAGTCTTTGTAGCTCCAGCCTGATGTCCCAAGCAGAATATCTTTTAACGTTTTCACCATCACTTGGTCGACTCCAACGTTTGAACTACCTCGTTAATGCTATTATACGTTTTTTCTGGTAGTTCCTTGAGCATTCGTGACGCATGAACTCTTTTGTCTTGTGTTAAATCGATCAGCTTCCACCCTTGATGGCGAACCAGTTCTGCTTTGTTGGTCGGAAACTTCGCGTCTTCTTGTAGAACTTCCCTTAAGGAGTTTAGGCCAGTGGACTTCGTCACCAGTGGGAATTTGCCCGTTTGCTTGTATATTTTCAGCCGAGCGGCGTCCTTGTACATTCTGACGAAATGGAAGCTCATTGCTACTGTTTTGTGATCTCCTTCGGAAGCTTTTTTGTCAATTTTTTTCAGCTCTTCGTCTGTGGGTTGGTAGATATTGTGTGGACCTTTTCCGAAGAGTCTTGAATATAGGATGTCGGATTCGTAGGCTGGTTTTTCGTCTTTGGAGAGGTCAACGCAATGGATCATGTTGTGATCTTGCATTGTTTTTGCGAGATATGGATTGAAGGGTTGTTTGGCGCCCCTTATCTCTAAGGCGACTCTAATATCTTTCATGTTTGCTGTTGAAAAGAAGTTACGTAAGAGGTCAACGTTCGTCTTTGTAGCTTGGAATGTTAGAGGCGTTTGTAGGTGCAGGATCTCTGTTTTTAGGGCGCTACAGATAGTAGTCATCCTTTTCAGGACTTCAAATGCTTCTAGAATCGGTTTGAACTTGTATTCGTGAGTCAAGGCTTTGTTGCATCTTACCGCGAACTCGAAGTTTGGCGGGACTAGTCTACGCCAAGATTCTACTAGTTTGAGGCTTGGTATTTCGTAGAAAGTTGAGTTTACTTCCACAAAATCGAACGCTTTTGAGTAGGCTACTAGAGGGTGCATACCTGGAATTTGAAAGTATGCCCATCCTCCTGCTCCGACGAGGTATCGTGTCAAGCAGTGCCCTCACAGGTCCTTTAGCCTTAGAAATAAAATAGAGTATCGGTTTCACTTTCACTTGGGAGTCTCTTAGGTTATAGAATATCTTTCAACTAAATCTTTATGAGTTGCGGATTCGTCCTTTCTTACCCCCATCATGCGTCGTGACCGCATTGCCTAGGGAATCCAATACAATGTTGTCTTTCGGCATCCCGAAAATAGATGAGGCTTTTCCAGGCTTTCAAAGGAAAGACTTCGCTGTCTTGTTCGGACATCCTCTCTGCAAGATGCTGTCGTCTCTTCTGAGTGTCCGGTGTCAGTTGCCTATCAAGAAAGGGGGATTGAACTCTAGAGTGGTCTACATGGATGGCGGAAACACCTTCGATCCGTATGCTATTTCGGCCTTAGCTCGAGAATATGGTTTAGAGCCAAAATCTGTGCTGGAACAGGTTTTCATTTCGAGAGCTTTCACAGCCTATCAGTTGACGGCCTTGGTTTTTGAGAAATTGGAGGAAGCTTTGAAAAGATTTAGGTCCAAACTTGTTGTCGTTTCGGACATAACGGGGCTTTTCCTTGATCGTGATGTGCCAAAAATAGAGGGCAGGAACATCTTCATAAAGGTGATTCAGTATCTTTCGGACCTTGCTTCTAGAAGGCAAGTTGTCATTGTTACTTCATATTTTCCTCGCCGTTATTCCAGCAGAAACTTCTTTCTTGAATCGGCTTTGTTCGGAAGGGCGAGCACCGTAATAGGGCTCAAGGAATCTAGAGGTGTTTTGAAATTCATTTTGGAGGATCATCCGAATATCAAGCCATTTACCATCGACTTTCCTACCAACGAGGTCACGATGGATATGTTTATGGAGGTTTGATGAATGGGAAAAACGGTTCCTTCGTATCGCCAAGCGCTTGAGAACGAAGTTGAGAGATGGAAGGGCTTCAGGAAAGGGCTGAGAGGCAAGGATGCCGAGGCTTTCGATCGTATGATGAATGCTTGCAGAATGCTTGCATCTGCCGGGAGCATGGCAACGAGACCAGTCTTGCTTGAAGCAATGTTCATGTCGATTCTGCTTCACCAAGAGAAAGCCATAACGGAGATCAAAGAAAAACTTGACAAACTGGAAAAACAACTTAACCAGCCTTAAACCGTTTCAGGGCTGGCTGCTCGATGTATATCCTTCCAATCCCGGCGAAATGGCAGTCTGGATGATAGGAGAGAACGGAGAACGAGTCAAACTAACAGACAAGTTTCAGCCAAAGATCTACGTCTCGGGCAAGACTGTTGACTTGTCTAAGTTGACTAATCAGCTAGCAACCAGCAAATCTGTGGCTAGTTGGCGTTACGTCGAAAAATATGCTGATTTTATGAAAGATAGGAAGTCGAAGGTGTTGGAGATCACCACCACGGATTGTCGTAGGATACCTTACTTTGCCCGTAAACTGTTGAGACTTGGAGGATATCAAAAGTTTAGACTTCACAACGTGGATGTTCCTGACGTTCAGACCTATCTCTATGAGAGAGATGTTTTCCCTCTCGCCTATGTGGGGATCACGGTTCAGGGTGATAGGCTTGCCTACTGGTTATTGGATTCGGTTGAAAGCGTGGACTATAAAATCCCTCCTCTTCGGCTGATTACGATGCGCGTAGAAATAGCCACAGATAGAACCGTTCCCAACTTTAACGACCCAATTCGTTCCATCGTTTTTGAGTGCGGTGAAGAAAGCGTAGTTATTGACGAGGGAGATGAAAGCGAAAAGATTCTTGGGATGGTTGAAGTCATCAGAGAAAAAGACCCTGACATTATCTTCACTCGAGGCGGAGACTCGTTTCTTTTTCCGTATCTGGCTCGTAGGGCGCTGGTGAACGAAGTTCTCAACGAGCTTGTTTTGGGAAGGGAGAATGTTACTCTCAGGGCTAAGAAAAGGCGTGGGATTACGTTCTTTTCGTATGGAAGGGTCTACTTTAAGGCACCTATGCGCAGGTTGTATGGACGAATCCATGTGGACGAGGAAAACACGTTCATTTATTCGGCCTGCGGATTGGACGGGCTGATCGAAGTTTCGAGGACATGTAGGGTTCCTTTGCATAGGGCTGCAAGGGCTTCTATTGGAACTATTATGTCTTCTTTGCAGCTTTATCAAGCTAGTAAAGATGATATTCTTGTTCCTTGGAAGAAGCGGGAGCCTGAAGCGTTCAAGTCGGCGTGGGAGCTATTGGTGGCTGACAGGGGAGGTTTCATTTTTGAGCCTAAGTTGGGTATACATGACTGGGTTGCTGAAGTTGACTTTTCTTCTATGTATCCGACTTTGATGGCGAAGCGAAACATTTCAGCTGAAACAGTGCTTTGCAAATGTTGTCCAAACTCGGCGTTGAGAGTTCCTGAGCTTGGCTATAATGTGTGTGAGAAGAGGGAGGGAATAGTTCCAAGAACATTGAAGATGATTTTGAAGAAGCGTGCGGCTTACAAGCGTTTGAGGAATGAGGCTGAAGACCCGAAGTTGAGGCTGGTTTACAATCGTAGGCAGAATGCTTTGAAGTGGATTTTGGTGACGTGTTTTGGTTATCTGGGTTATAAGAACGCTCGTTTTGGTAAGGTTGATGCTCATATTGCGGTTTGTGCTTTTGCTAGGGAGGCTTTGCTTAGAACCG